>NZ_UBIZ01000438.1:0-30390 GCF_900465275.1 Parafrankia sp. Ea1.12
GTGCAGGGGGCGGGCGGCGGGATCTTCCCCCTCTGCTTCGGCCTGATCAACGACACGTTCAGCGCGAAGCGCCGGCCCGGCGCGCTCGGGCTGGTGTCGGCGATCTCGGGAATCGGCGCCGGCGGCGGCCTGATCATGGGTGGCCTCCTGGTCGACCACGCCTCGTGGGAGTGGGTCTTCTGGGCCGGAACGATCATGTCCGGGGGCGCGGCCCTCGGCGCGCTGCGGCTGCGGGACTCCGCCGGGCGCACCCCAGGACGGATCGACCTGCCCGGCGCTGTCCTGCTCGCGCTGGGGCTCACCGCGCCACTCATCGCCATCACCAGGACGCCATCGTGGGGGTGGGGAAGCCCGCGCACGCTCGGCGTGATCGCGGCGGGGCTGGCCGTCCTGGGGTTCTTCGGGTGGTACGAGCGCAGGGTCACCGAACCTCTGGTCGACATGCGACTGCTCGGCCGCCCGGAGATCATGGCCACGAACTTCGCGACCGCGCTGGTCGGCTTCGGCACGTTCGGCGCGTTCGTGCTGGTCCCGCGGCTCTCGCAGACCCCCGAGTCCTCGGGCTACGGGTTCGGGCTGGACGCCACCGGGGCCGGCCTGCTCCTGCTGCCGGCGTGCGGGGCGATGCTCGTGACAGCCGGGGTCTCGGGGCGGCTGGCACTCCGCGTCGACTCGCGAGACGCGCTCATCACCGGATTCCTGATCTCCGCCACCGGCCTGACCGCGCTCGCCTTCGAACACAGCTCAGAAGGCGTGGTGATCGCGCTGTCGGTGGTCCTCTTCGGCGGCATCGGCATGATCATGGCGGCCGTGCCGAACATCATCGTGCGCGCGGTGCCGCCCGCGATGACCGGGCAGGCGACCGGGGTCAACACGCTCGTGCGCTCCGTGGGCTCCGCTGTGGGCTCCCAGGTCGCGGCGACCCTGCTGGCCGCGAGCGTCACCGCGACGCACCCGCTGCCGACCGACGGGGCCTTCACCCTGGCCTTCCTGCTGGGCGGCGGTGGGGCGGTGTCCGCGGCGGTGTCCGCCGTGTTCATCCCACGGCGGTCCAGGGGCGGCGCCCCTGCCGTTTCATCGGCCCCCGCCGCTCCGTCGGCGCCGCCGGTGGCGGCGATCGCAACGGCAGCGGCAACGGTGACGGCAACCGCGGCGGTGACGGCCACGACCCCGGCCACAACCACAACCCAGTCACCGGCCCCGGCCCCATCAGTCACCCGCACCGTCGGTGATCAGGCAGACTGACAGCCATGTCCTCCCCGCCCGGTGACACGGCGGAACGCGGGTGCCCCGACTGGTCCGAGCGCCGCGCGGACGCCCGGCGCAACCACGAGCAGATCATCGCGGCGGCCATCGCGGTGTTCGCGGAGAAGGGCCTCAACGCCACCGTGCCCGAGGTCGCGGCCCGGGCGGGCGTGGGCAAGGCGACGGTCTACCGCAGCTACCCCACCAAGGCCGACCTGATCAGGGCCGTCGCCGAGCACCAGGTCCGCTGGGTGGAGGCTCGGCTGGCCGCCGCCGCCGAGGAGAGCGACCCCTACGCGGCGCTGCGCGGCTTCCTCTACGACGTCTCCGAACGGCTGGCCGACGACCAGGTGCTCCTGGCCGAGGTCCTGCCCAAGAAGGATTCCCGGACGGCGGAGGCGCCTGTCAGCAGGGTGCTCGCCGGCATCGTCGACGCCGCCCGCGAGCAGGGCACACTGCGCTCCGACGTCACCGCCCTGGACGTCCGCATCCTGGTCGGGGGCTATGCGCGCGTCCTGTCCGATCTCGGGATCCGGGACCCCAAGGAGTGGCGCCGCTACGCAGGCATGGTCATGGCCGCCCTGCGCCCGTGACCAGCCAGCTCCTGGGCTGAGAAGTGTGGCGGGCGAGTGACACCCAGGACTCACTCACCCGCCACAGTTCGCCGGGCCGGGCCGGGCCGGGAGGCCGGAGTCAGGGCTGGAGGGTGATCTTGATCCAGCCCTCGTCCCGGTGGTCGAAGTGGGCGTAGGCGTCGGGTGCGTCGGCCAGCGGCAGCCGATGGGACATGACGCAGGACGGCTGCGCCCGGCCGGTGATGATGAGATCGCGCAGGAACCGGTTGTACCGTTTCACGTTGGCCGGCCCGCTGCCCATCCGCAGCCCCTTCGCGAAGAAGGCGCCCATGTCGAACGGGAGTCGGCCGCGTGCGCCGCTCTCGTCGGCGGCACCGGGGTCGCGGGTAGGGTACACGCCGAGGACACCGATCGAGCCCGTCCAGCGCACGCAGTCGACGAGCTGGTTCAGGACGAGGCCGGCCTGCTCCTCGCCGGACGCCGTCCTGGCCTGGTAGCCGACGGCGTCGATGCCGCAGTCGACGCCGCGGTCACGGGTCTCCTCCCGCACCCGTTCCGCGACGTCCTCGGTGGACGAGTCGATCCCGGTGGCGCCGATCCGCTCGCACAGGCGGAGCCGGGAGGGCACGGGATCGACCACCAGCACGGTGGCGGCGCCGCACAGGGTGGCCGAGTACGCCGCCAGCAGGCCGACCGGCCCGGCGCCGAACACGACGACCGTGTTCCCGGCCTGGACGTCGGCCAGCTCGGTGCCGTGGAAGCCGGCGGGGAAGACGTCGGAGAGGGTCGCGAAGTCGAGCTCCTGGTCGTCGCCCGGCGGCAGCCGCAGCAGGTTGAAGTCGGCGAACGGCACCCGGAGGTACTCGGCCTGCCCGCCGGGGTAGGGGCCCATGTCCGGGCAGCCGTACGCCGCTCCGGCCCGGTGCGGGTCGGGGTTGGTGCGCAGGCAGAACTCGGTCCGGCCCCGCTCGCAGTTCGCGCACGTCCCGCAGGAGACGGTGCAGGGAACGGAGACCCGGTCGCCGAGCTGGACGCGGCTCACCGCCGACCCGCGGTCGACGACCGTGCCCATGTTCTCGTGGCCGAGGACCGTGCCGGGCCGCACACTGGTACGTCCCTCGTACACGTGCAGATCGGAACCGCAGATGCTCGTCGAGGAGACGCGTACGATCGCGTCCTGCGGATGCTCGACGCGCGGGTCGGGGACGTCCGCCACGGCCACCTGGAACGGTTCCCGGTAGACGACTGCGCGCATGGCGCTCACCTTCCCCGCCGGGGTTGCCGCAGCAGCCGCTCGAGCTCGTCGATCCGGTCGAGCAGGTCGAGCACGACCCCGGTGGCGGTGTAGGTGATCCCGAGGTCGCGGCGCAGCCGTTCGATGCGCCCGACGCGCGCCAGCGCGCCCGCTGCGAGCACGACACCGCGGTCACCGACGCCGGGGCCGGGGCCGGCGTCGAGCAGGCCGAGCGTCACCAGCCTGTGGACGAGGTCGGGGTGCAGCTGGGCGGCGGCGCAGAAGGACTCCAGGTCCAGCTCGCGGTCCCGCGGGCGGGTGCGGACGAGCGTCATGGTCATGACCGCTCCCTGGGGTTGAAGGACGAGACCCGGGCGAGCTCGCGGAACAGCTCGGTCTCCCGTTCCGCGGGGTCGGGCGGCACCATGATCCGCACGTGCGCGTACAGGTCGCCGGCCGCGCCACCGGGACCGCCACCACCGCCAGCGGCGCCGGCGCTGCCACCCGTGGCCTCCCGGGCCGCGTCCCGGGCCGCGTCCCGACCAGGCGCCGGCAGGCCCCGGCCGCGCAGGCGGAGCCGGCGGCCGCTGGAGGTGGCCGGCGGGACGGTGACCGTCACCCGCTCACCGGCCGGTGTGTCCAGCCCGGCCGCCGTTCCCAGGGCGGCTTCCCACGGGGCGAGCGGCAGGTCGGTGTGGACGTCGCGGCCCTCGACCCGGAACCGCGGGTCGGGAGCCAGGCGCACCACGAGGTAGAGGTCGCCGGGGCTTCCGCCGTCCCGGCCGCGCCCACCCTGCCCGGCGAGGCGCAGCCGCTGGCCGTCACGAACGCCGGCCGGGACGGCCACGTCGACCTCCCGGAGGCCGCGCGGCCCGGGCAGCGTGATCCGCCGCCGTGCGCCGCGGTAGGCCTCGGCGAGCAGGATCTCGATCTCCGCCTCCTGGTCGGCGCCGGGCACCGGGCCCACCCGGCCGCGCCGGCGGGCGAACCCGCGGACCCCGCCGAACAGGTCCTCGAAGTCGAAGCCCTGGAACCCCTCGAAGCCGAAGCCCCCGCCACGCCCGGCGGTCCCGCCGGCGCCGGCGCCCGGCCCGGCACCTGGCCCGGCGCCTGGCCCGAAGCCGCCCCGTGGGGCGTCCGCCCAGCGTTCGGCGCCCTCCGGCACCCGGCGGAAATCGCGGCCGAACCGGTCGTAGCGTGCGCGGGTGTCCGGGTCGGACAGCACGTCGTACGCCTCGGAGAGGTCCTTGAACCGCTCCTCGGCGGACGGGTCGGAGTTGATGTCCGGGTGGTACCTGCGGGCGAGCTTGCGGTACGCACGCTGGATGGCGTCGGTGTCGGCGTCACGCGGCACGCCGAGCAACTCGTAGAAGTCCGGGCTCGCGCGTCCCGTCGTCCCGGCGCTCATGTCGCCGTCCGCGGGCCGGCGCTCACCGCGACCGACGCCGGCCGCAGCACCCGCCCGCCGGCCTCGACGCCGGGGCGCAGGACCTCGACGACGGTGCCCGCCGGGGGCGGCTGCGGCGTCGAGGCGCTGTCGACGACGGCGCCGACCTCGTGCCGGGCCGGGTCGAAGGGGCCGGTCTCGTCGTCGAGCCGGGCGACGCCGGAGATCCGCAGCGCGTCGAGCGCGAGCTGGCGCACCCCGCGCACGCCGTCGACGAGGGAGTCGGGGTCGGCGTCCGCGTGGGCGAGGGCCAGCTCCAGGTGGTCGAGCACCGGCAGCCAGGCGAGAACGACGCGGTCCCGCTCGGCCGCCGTGGCGGCGCTGATCTCCCGTCCGGTCCGGCGGCGGTAGTTGTCGAAGTCGGCCAGCGTCCGCAGATGTCTGGCCTGCGACTCCTCCAGCTCGGCCGCCAGGTCCGCGCCGGCGGGGTGGTCAGTCATCATCGCGGGTGGTGAACTCGGCGTCGATCACGTCGTCCCCGCCGGCGCCGTGCCCGCCGGCTCCCGAACCGGTGCCACTCGCGCCCGAACCGGTGCCACTCGCGCCCGGCCCGGCGCCACCCGGGCCGCCGGTGCCCGGCCCGGCCGCCGCGGAACGTCCACCGCCGCCCGGCGCGGCCGCCGACTCACGCGCGCCGGGGGCGGGCAGCGCGTACAGCACCTGCTGGAGATCGTTGACGATCGGGCGGATCCGGTCCGCGCCGGAGTTCTCCGCCAGGGCCCGGTGGGCGTGGGCGACGAGCTGCTCGGCGCGGGCCCGCTCGTGCGCCGGAACGTCGTCGCCGAGCTCGGACAGCCGACGCTGGACCTGGTAGGCGATCGTGTCGAGCTGGTTCTGGGCGTCGGCGTTCTCTCTCAGCCGGGTGTCCTCAGCGCGGTTACGCTCGGCGTCGGCCACCATCCGCTCGATCTCGTCCGCGGGCAGGTTGGTGTTGTCCGAGATGGTGATGCGCTGCTCGGCGCCGGTGTCGGTGTCGCGCGCGGTGACGTTCAGGATGCCGTTGGCGTCGATGTCGTAGGTGACGTCCACCTGGGCCTGGCCGCGTGGCGCGGGCCGGATGCCCTCCAGCCGGAACCGGCCGAGGGTCCGGTTGTCCGCTGCCATCTCGCGCTCGCCCTGCAGGACGACGATGTCCACGGCGGACTGGTCGTCCTCCGCGGTGGAGAACGTCTCCGTCCGTCGCGCGGGGATCGTCGTGTTGCGCTCGATCACCTTCGTGCTGACGCCGCCGAGGGTCTCCACCCCGAGGGAGAGCGGGGTGACGTCGAGCAGCAGCACGTCGGAGACCTCGCCCTTGAGGACCGCGGCCTGGATGGCGGCACCGACGGCGACGACCTCGTCCGGGTTGACGGTCATGTTCGGGTCCCTGCCGCCGGTGAGCCGGCGCACCGCGGCCTGTACCGCGGGCATCCGGGTGGCACCGCCGACCAGGATGACCTCGTCGACGTCCGGTTCGGCGATCTTCGCGTCGGCCATCGCCCGCCGCACCGCCGGCATGCACCGCTCGAGCAGGTCGGACGTGTTCATTTCGAACTGTGACCGGGTTACCGTGGTGTTGAGATGCTTCGGGCCGTTCGAGTCGGCGGTGATGAACGGCAGGTTGACCTGGGTCTGACTCACCGAGGAAAGCTCGATCTTGGCTTTCTCCGCGGCCTCGAACAACCGCTGCAACGCCTGCGGATCGTCACGCAGGTCGATGCCGTTCTGGTTCTTGAAGTCGTCGGCGAGGAAGTCGACCAGGCGGCGGTCCCAGTCGTTTCCGCCCAGGTGGGTGTCACCGGCGGTCGCCCGCACCTCGACAATCCCGTCGCCGACGTCGAGAACGGACACGTCGAACGTTCCGCCACCAAGGTCGAAAACCAGGACGGTCTCGTGCGAGCGCTTGTCCATCCCGTAGGCGAGCGCCGCGGCGGTCGGCTCGTTGATGATCCGCAGCACCTCCAGGCCGGCGATCCGGCCGGCGTCCTTGGTCGCCTGGCGCTGGGGGTCGTTGAAGTAGGCCGGGACGGTGATCACGGCCTCGGTGACCTTCTCCCCCAGGAAGCGGGCCGCGTCGTCGACGAGCTTGCGCAGCACCATCGCGGAGATCTCCTCGGGCGCGTACTGCCGCCCGCGCACCATGATCCGCACGGCGTCGTCCTTGCCCGGGGCGAGATCGAAGGTGACCGTCCGCAGCTCGCTGGCGACCTCGCTGTGGCGACGTCCAACGAAGCGCTTGACCGAGGTGATCGTGCCCTTGGGGTTCAGGATCGACTGCCGTCGGGCCAGCTCCCCCACCAGCCGCTCGCCACCCTCGGTGAACGCGACCACCGACGGCGTCGTGCGCGAGCCCTCAGCGTTGGGGATGACCGTCGGCTGGCCGCCCTCGACGACCGCGATGACCGAATTGGTCGTCCCCAGGTCTATTCCAACTGCCTTTCCCACGATGTCCTCCCGGTGGGAGTTCTTCCGGCAAATAGGTGGCGGGGACGCGGCGAAGTACCTTCGGCTACGCAAAGCGCTTTCGACTAACGGTAGGACCAGCCCGACGGGCCTCGCAACACCACGTACCGGACCGGGAGATCAGAAATGGTTGCCCGAACAGGAGATCAGAAATGGCCGCCTGAACGGGTCACGGCCGGGCGGCTTGCCGACCGGGCGGACCCCGCCGACGATTGACGGGTAGGCCGCCCAGGAAGTAGGCCGCCCAGGAACATGAGTAATGGCCAGGGAGTGAATCATGACCAACCCCGTGCGCGCAGGATCCGGCCGCCAGGTACCGACCATCCGATGGGATCCGCTCCGCGAGATCGAGGACGCCTGGACCCGCATGGGCAGCCTGCTCGGCGACGTCACCGGCGGCGGCGAACGGCGGCCCTACGGCGTGCTGGCCGGCCTGGCGCCGGCGGTGGACGTCGAGGAGACCGCCGACGAGTTCGTCGTGGAGCTCGAGCTGCCCGGGGCCCGGGCCGAGGATCTCTCGATCGACCTCCGGGACAGCGAGCTGTTCGTCACCGGAGAGATCAGGGAACGGGAGCGCCGTGGCACGCTGCGCCGCCAGACCCGCCGGGTGGGGCAGTTCGAGCACGTCATCCTGCTGCCCGGCGAGGTGGACCCGGACGAGGTGAACGCCAGCCTCGACGACGGCCTCCTGACCGTCCGGCTGGCGAAGGCCCGCCGTAGCCAGCCCCGCCGTATCGAGATCTCCGCGCCGTCGGCCGAGCCGGGCCGCACCATCGACAGCTCGGCCGGCGAACTCTCCCAGGACGACTCCGAAGATTCGGACTCCACGCAGGCTGACTCCCCGCGAGCGGACTCCACGCGAACGGACTCCGCGAAGGCTGGTTCCGCGCGGGCCGGGTCCTCGCGGGGCGGCCGCTCGGGAGCCGGGTCGAAGGGAGCCGAGTCCAAGGGAGGCGGCGGGAAGGCGCGGCGGGCCGAGGAGTCCGGCGGCGGCCTGCCGGACGCTCCGACGCCCTTCGGGCAGAGCTCCTTCGGAGCCGCCGACTCATCCGGCGCCGGCTGACCGAGCGCCATGTCGCATCCGGCGCCGCCCGCGGCCGATGCCCCGCTCGGCGACGACATCGTGCGCGCCTACTTCCAGCGCCGGGCGATGCCGGTCGGCCTGGATGCCGGGTTCTGGATGATCGGCTCCCGGTTCAGCCCGGACAGCCGCCGGCTGCGCGAGTTCGCCTGCCGCAACCGGCTGCCGTACCGCTTCGTCGACCTGGAACAGGACCGGGACGGCGAGCGGATGCTGCGCGCCGCCGACGTGCCGCCCGGCGACACCCCGTTGGTGATCTGGTTCGGCGGGCTGGTGCTACGCAACCCGAGCAACTCCGAGCTGGCCCGGGCCCTGGGCCTGCCGGCGGCGCGGCCGGGAGCCCCCATCCGGGACGTGCTGGTCGTCGGGGCCGGGCCCGCCGGGCTCGCGGCCGCGGTCCACGCGGCCGCGGAGGGGCTGACCACCACGGTCCTCGACGCGGTCGGGACGGGCGGGCAGGCCGGCGACTCGTCCCGCGTCGAGAACCACCTCGGGTTCCCGGACGGGATCTCCGGCCGGGAGCTCGCCGACCGGGCCGTCGTCCAGGCGAACAGACTTGGGGCGGAGATCAGCGTCCCGGCCACAGCCCTCGCCCTGCGGCCGGACGGCGACCTGCACGTCGTCCGCTACGACCCCGGCGGGCTGCCCCTCGAGATGATCAGTCGGACGGTGGTGATCGCCACCGGTGCCCGGTACAACGGTCTCGACATCGCGGGCACCGAGGCCACGGGTACGGATGCCACGGGTGCCGATCCCACAGGTATCGATACCCGTGGGATCGAGCGGTTCGAGCGCGCCGGCGTCCACTATGCGGCGACCCTCATGGAGGCCCGGCTGTGCGGTGGACGTCCGGTCGCGGTCGTCGGCGGCGGCGACTCGGCGGGGCAGGCCACCCTCCTGCTCGCCGACGTGGCCACCGAGGTCTACCTGGTGGTGCGGGAGGACGAGCCGGGTGAGCGCATGTCCCGCTACCTGGTCGACCGGATCAGCCGCCATCCCCGGGTCGTCGTCCTGGCGCACACCGAGGTCGCGGGCGTCGTCGGGGACGGCACGTTGCGGGAGGTCGTCGTCCGGGAGAACCACTCCGGGGCGCGGGGCACGCTCCCGGCCCAGGCGCTGTTCATCCTCACCGGCGCGCGGCCGAACACCGGATGGCTCGCGGGCGCCGTCGCGCTCGACGCCGACGGTTTCGTCCTCACCGGCCACGACGCCGGACGGGCGACCGGCCGGGACCGGCCGCCCCAGGTGCTGGAGACCAGCAGGCCGGGTGTGTTCGCCGTCGGCGACGTCCGCGTCGGCGCCGTCCGGCGGGTCGCCTCAGCCGTCGCCGACGGCGCGGCCGCCATCCGGCTCCTGCACGAGCACCTCGCGCGGACCGGGAGCCCGGTGTCCTGAGCAACGGCCGGGGGCGATCCGACGCGGGTTGTGACCGCTGGTCGCGAAGGCCTGCGCCAAATCATGATCCGGTTCATGGCGGCCCCGTCGCGCACCCGCGAAGCGACGCCTCCGCTCGGACGGCGTAGTGCACGGCGCCGGCCCGGCGGGCCAGCCGGGCCGCCGCGGCGTAGTGCTCGGCCGCCCGCCGCGGATCGCGCTGCGCGGCGGCGACATCGCCGAGGTACATGCGGACGGGCCGACGGGAGCGGGCAGGCGGGCACGGCCGTCAGATGCCCGTGGGGGGCTCCAGCACCGCGCGGGCGGCCTCCATCCAGTTCTGGCCGGACAGTCTGCGGAACGCGCTGACGAGGGTGGCCCCGAGGTCGAAGTCCGGTGCGAGGAGCCACTGGGCGTTGAGGCCTTCCCAGGTGGCCATGACCTGCCGTGCCACCTCCACCGGGTCGAGGCTCGGGTGCGCCTGGCCGCGCCGTTGGCGTTCGGCGACGAGGCCGGCGTAGGTCTCGATCGCGACCCGGCGGTGGCGGGCGAAGTAGTCCGCGGCCGGATGACCGGGGGTCGCGGCAAGACCGGCGAGGGCGACGCGCAGCCGCAGCAGCGATTCCCGCCGTGCCGCGGCCTGCGCATGCTCACCGAGGACGTCAAGGTCGAGTCCCGCGAGGCCGGCGGCCGGCCGCACGCCGTCCCGCTCGGCCTGGAGCACCGTGAGTTCCTCGTCCCGCTCCAGCGCCGCGACCAGCAGGTGATCCCGGCTCGGGTAGTGGTAGAGCACCGTGGCCTCGCTGGTGCCGGCCCGCCTCGCGACCTCGGCGGTCGTCACCCCCGCGTGCCCCTTCTCCTCAACCAGGTCGAGGACGGCCTGGGCGATCTCCCGCCGACGGCCGGCCGTGCGCGCGTAACGGCCGCGCGCGCGACCGGCCGTGGAAGCCATGCCCAGACGATACGCATCCCAACATTGAGTTCGAGCTAACTTTTACTCCTTATCGACACGCTCGACCCCACACACCGGCGAGTCTCGGCCTTGTTCGGGTCTTGCCTTTATGCTTTGCTCAATTTTTGTTGGGGGAAAGATCCTTTTCGCCGTGGCTGGTCCCGGATCCGAGGCGCCGCGGGGCGCGTAGGGAACGCCTGCCAGCCAACGGAGGACCTCGCCCGTGTCCTGGTCGTCCGACCAGCGGCAGCACTTCCCAGCGCGCCCGGCCGGTTGGCGCTTTGGCGACATCGGCGGCGCCGGATCGAAGGGAACGCGGTGACAGCGTTGGCCAGGTACCTCGAAACCAGAGGCACACGGGCGGCACAGGCCCGACCGAAGACGACGGAAGACGACCGAGGCTTACGAGGCTCCCGGGGGGACTCGGGCGCCGGTACGCGCCGGCGTCGCACCCGGCCGCTGCTGACGGGCTCCGCGATACTGCTGATCACCGGCGCGGTCTCGATGACGGCCTCCTGCTCGTCGTCATCGGACGACGCGGCGCCCGCCCCGCGACCGGTGTGGACCAACCTCGGGCACCCGTTGGACATCGACGCGGGGCCGCTCGTGGGCCCGTCCTGCGAGCCGGCCGCGCCGGACGGCCCCCTGATCGTGACCGGGTCGTGCGTCGACCCCGAGCTGACCCGGCCGTACGTCGATGTGGACGAGCGCCGGAAGGCCACCGATCCGGCGACGGACGTCACGGTGAGCTTTCGCTACGTCCACGGCGGGTTCCGGGACACGAAGGCCAAATTCGCCTTCTACTTCCCGGACCGGTACGAGGGGCGCTTCTTCGAGTACACCTACCCCACGCTGGGGACCGAGGACGCCCTGCCGGGAACCATCGCCTTCGCCGTCACGAACGGCGCCTACGTCGTGGCCACCAACAACGCCGGGGGCCTGCCCGGAGCCGGTGAGCTCGGGGGGTACCGCGTCAACGCGGCGTCGGCGAAGTTCTCCCGCGTCGTCGCGGCGCAGGTGTACGGCGACTCGGCCCGGCCGCGCGGCTACATCTACGGGGCCAGCGGCGGCGCGTACCAGACGATGGGCGCACTGGAGAAGACCGAGGGCGTGTGGGACGGCGGCGTGCCCATGGTGCCCGGGACCGGGAACTCGATCCCCAGCAGCATGACCGTGGAACTGCTGGGGCTACGGGTGCTCCACGACAAGTTCCCCCAGATCGTCGACGCGATGGAGCCCGGCGGCAGCGGCGACCCCTATGCCGGCCTGAACAAGGAGCAGCAGGCGGTGCTCCGGGAGGCGACACGGCTTGGATTCCCGCTTCGTGGCTGGTGGAACTACGCGAACCTGGACGGCGGGGCGTTCTCCGCGGTGGGCGGGGGTGTCCGCATCCTCGACGCGAGCTACGTCGACGACTTCTGGACCAGGCCGGGCTACGCGGGCACCGACCCGGCGTCGTCGGCCGGGACGGCTCGGGTCCGGTTCGAGGCCGACGTCACCGCACTCACCGGCGACCCGGGCAGCGGGCTGAGGCTCTCCGCCGCACCGACCGGTGACCTGACCGGCGCGGACATCGTCGTCGTCAGCGGTGCCGCCGCCGGCAAGACAGTCCCGCTGGGAGGCTCGGACGGTGACACCGTGACCTTCGGCGACAACGCGGACTCCGCGGTGACCGGCGCGATCAGGCCGGGTGACCGCGTGCGCATCGACAACTCGTGGTTCCTCGCGCTGCAGTACTACCAGCGCTACCAGGTCCCGTCGCGCGACCTGTACGGCTGGAACCAGTTCCGCGACGCGAACGGCGCTCCGCTCTATCCGCAACGGACGGTACTGGCCGGGCCGACGTTCACCCAGGCGGTGAGCGGCGGGGTTCCCACCGGGAAGTTCCACGGCAAGATGATCATGTTGGCCTCCCTGATGGACGTCGAGGCGTTCCCCTGGCCCGCGGACTGGTACGCCAGGCAGGCGAAGGCCACGCTCGGATCGAAGCTGAACGACAACTACCGCGTGTGGTTCATGGACAACGCCGGACACACCCAGCCGCTCAACCCGGCGGCCGAAACGCACCTTGTCAGTTACGACGGCGAGCTCCAGCAGGCCCTCCTCCACCTCGACGAGTGGGTCGCGAACGGGACCGCGCCTCCGGCCAGCACCGCCTACACCGTGGACGGCGACACGCAGGTGCACCCGGCGGCGACCGCCGCGGAGCGCAGGGGCGTCCAGCCGACCGTCACCCTCGCCGTCAGCAGGGTCGGGACCCGTGACGTCAGGCCCGCCGCCCGCGCCGACGCCGCCGCCGGCCAACCGGTCACTCTCTCCGTGCAGGCGGAGACACCCCCGGACACCGGAAAGATCATCAAGGTGGAATGGGACTTCGACGGCACCGGACGCTACCCGGAGCACTCCGAGCTCGACAAGATCGACCGTGCGGCGCGGCTGACCATCGCCCACACCTTCACCAGGCCCGGGACCTACTTCCCGGTGGTACGGGTGACCTCCGAGCGCAACGGCGACCCGAAGGCGCCCTTCGGCCTCGTGCAGAACCTCGCCCGCGTCCGGGTCGTCGTCCGGTAACCGCTCGTCCGGCAACCACTCGCGCCGCGGGCAGCGTGCTCAGCCAGTTCCGACCGCGCCCGCCTCGGCGGACAGCACCCCCCGCCGGACGAACTCGCGGATGACCTCCTCGGCCACGGCCCGGGCGTCCGCGAGACGGGCCTGGGCGGCGCCGTGCTCGTCGCCGGCGGCGATGGCGTCGATGACGAGCTCGTGCGCCCGGACGACCTCGGCGTGGTCGCGCTGGTCGCTCTGGCGGGCCGTCCAGTCGAGGAAGTCACCGAAGCCGCGCAGGTCGGCGCGCAGCCGGGGGGTGCCGCCGGCCCGGTGCTGGAACAGGACCATCTCGGTGGTGAGCTCGTACCAGCGGGTGCGCGCCTCCGCCGGCGTGGCCCGCAGCTCGCCGAGGATGCGCTGCATCTCGGCGAGGACGCCCGGGTCGCGGCCACGCGCGATCCGGGACACCGTGACGCCGCTGAGCAGGCCGAAGACGTGGAAGTCGGCGCGCAGCGTACGGGCGTCGAAGTGCTCGACGAACGCGGCCCGGTGCACCTGGGTGGAGACGACGCCGTCCCGCTCGAGCAGCACCAGGGCCTCGCGGACGGGCGTGGGGCTGACGCCGAGGGTCGCGCTGATGCTCTCGACGTCGATGCGGTCGCCGGGGCGCAGGCGCCCGTCGAAGATCTGCCGGTGCACCCACTCGACCACGGCGCGGCTCGTCCTGGCTCGTTTCAAGGCATGTTCGGCCACGCCCTCATGGTCGCAGCCCCGGCGACCCACATGCTTGATCGTAGATTAAAAATTGGAAATTGCCAGTCATGTCGTAGTGAGTTACGTTCGGCTGGAGCGCCCGGACAGGCGGGGGCGCTGCGTCGACACCGGGAGGCACGCCGTGGTCAAGTTGGTCGAAGGTTTACGAGTAGTTGACGCCGACTCCCACATGACCGAGCGCCATGACCTGTTCACCGAGCGGGCCCCGAAGGGCTACGAGGACAAGGTCCCGCACGTCCAGCGGATCAACGGCCAGGACATGTGGGTCGTCGCCGGCAAGTCCTTCGGCCGCGCGGGCTCCGGTGGCACGATCGACCACGACGGCAAGAAGCACCCGTGGAAGGACTCCCAGGGCGGGGACTGGGGCATCGAGAGCGTCCACCCCGCGGCGTGGGACGCCGGCCGGCGGATCACCCTGATGGACGAGCTCGGCATCGACACCCAGGTGGTCTACCCGAACGCCATCGGCATCGGCGGCCAGAACCTGTTCAACGCGGTCGACGACCCCACGGTCGTCCGGCTCTGCGTGGAGCTCTACAACGACGCGATGGCGGAGGTCCAGGCGGGGTCGGGCGACCGGCTGCTCCCCATGCCGATCATGCCGGCGTGGGACATCGCGGCCTGCGTGCGCGAAGCCCAGCGCTGCGCGGAGATGGGCTACCGCGGGGTCAACATGACCGCCGACCCGCAGGACTCCGGCTCACCGGACCTGGGCGACCCGGCGTGGGACCCGTTCTGGGAGGTCTGTGCCGGGCTGAACCTGCCGGTGCACTTCCACATCGGCGCCAGCCAGACCTCGCTGTCCTACTTCGGCACGACCTACTGGCCGAGCCAGGACGACTACGTGAAGCCGGCGATCGGCGGTGCGTCGCTGTTCCAGAACAACTCCCGGCTGCTGCTCAACAGCTGCTACTCGGGAATGTTCGACCGCCATCCGAACCTGAAGATGGTCTCGGTCGAGAGCGGCATCGGCTGGATCCCCTTCATGCTCGAGGCGATGGACTACGAGCTCGAGGAGAACGCGCCGGAGTACTTCCACAAGCTGCAGAAGCGGCCGTCGGAGTACTTCGCGTCGAACTGGTACGCGACCTTCTGGTTCGAGAAGGGCCGCGGGGACCTCCAGCACCTCGTCGACACCGTCGGCGAGGACAACATCATGTTCGAGACGGACTTCCCGCACCCGACCAGCCTGCACCCGAACCCGCTCGAGATGGTCGCCGAGCAGGTCGGCTCGCTGCGCCCGGAGACACAGCGCAAGGTCATGGGCGAGAACGCCACCAAGCTCTACCGCGTCTGAGGCCGTTCGGGCCCGGCCGGCCGGCCGCTCCGTGCCGGCCGGCCCGAAGCGCCCGCCGCCCGGTCATCCCAGCCGCGGTGATCCGCCAACCGTTCCGACGGCCAGCGAATCACCGCGGCTGGCCCGTTCCAGAACTGCGGTCCCGTTCTAGAGCGGCGGGCCCGCCTCGATTCTCCGCAGGGCGGCGGCGTACTCCCCGGGCGCCGGGCGGAAGCCCTCCAGCCACCAGGTCGCGCCGGCCGCCGCGATCGACTCGACCGTCTCCCGCGCCGCGCCCGGCTCATCCGGCCCGGTCCGCCCGGTGATCACCACGTCGAACACCTCGCCGCCGGCCCGCTGCCGACTGCCGGGCTCGCTGCCGGCGCCCTGCCCGGCGGCGGCCCGGTACTCGCTGACGGTGGCGACGATCTCGGCCACCGCGGCAGCCGTCGGTTCCGCGGAACCGTCCCGCGGGTTGATGATCATCGGGGCGACGCCGTCCCACCGGGCCGCGCGACGCAGCGGAAGCCGGTTCGGCCAGTTGCAGCCGATCCAGACCGGCGGCCGCGGGCGCTGCACCGGGGTGGGCAGGAACGTGACGTCGGTGGCGGTCAGGTACTCGCCGCGGAAGTCCACGCGCTCCCCCGACCAGAGCCCCGCCAGCACCGCCAGGCCCTCGTCCAGCCGCAGCGCCACCTCCCGGGGCTCGACCGGTTCGCCCCAGGTGCCGTACTCCGCGGGCAGCGTCCAGCCGAGCCCCGCGCCGAACACCAGCCGCCCCCCGGAGAGCCGGTCCAGCGACGTGGTCTGGCGGGCCAGCGACCCGGGACGCCGCCGCGCCACCGGGGTGACCAGCGGGCCGAACCTGATCCGCTCGGTCGCCAGCGCCACCGTGGTCAGCAGCACCCAGGGGTCGGCCACCTCCTGGGCGGGGCCGTAGGGGAAGACCACGTGGTCCCAGACGAAGAAGCCGTCCCACCCCGCGGTCTCGGCTCGCCGCGCCAGGTCCATGACCCGGCGCGGATCCACGAATTCACCGAGATTGGGCACACAGATACCGGAATGCACGTGGGGAGGCTACCCGGGGACCGGACTACCCGCAGCGTTGTTATCCAGTGACTGCCCGACCCCCCACCCACTACGCAAGATCACGACTGCGGCCAGGACAAATACGGGCCGGTTAGCAGTGCCTGTGCGTGGCCTTGATCAGTCGACGGCTGGGGCTGGTCCGGCTCGCCGTTCTCGGGGCGTCCATGGATCTCATTGAGTCGACGCCCGACTGTCTACCCGTCCGCAATGTTCCACAACCGCGCTGTTCCGTCGCCGCCGCGGATGGTGGTGGTCGGCCCGCGGGCGGCGCGGCGCCGGGCGCGCATGCTCCACGACAAGCACTTCGTACGATGGATAACCCATATGCCCTGGTAAATACTACCTGTGAACCTCTTCCCCACGCACCGCATCGACTGCACCGTGGCCGGAGCGATGTACGCGCTGACCGCCGGAGTCAGGCGGCGCGGCGCACCGTCCGTGATCGGCCGGAGGGGGCACGGGCCACATCCAGACCTCGACAGCCCCCGTGACCGCCCAGGCCCCGACGCCGACGCCGACGGCCTCCTGTGCCTGTCCGTGCGGTCCGCATTCCACCTGCTGCTGAGCGCCGCGCGCCTCCCGGCGGGCAGCGACGTCGCGATCTCTGCCGTCACCCACCCAGACATGATCAGGATCATCGAGTTACACGGCCTGCGGCCCGTCCCCGTCGACATCGATCCGCTCACGCTCGCCGTCGACGAGGCTGCGCTCGACGCGGCGATCACCGATCGGACGCGCGCGCTCGTCGTCACCCACCTGTTCGGCGCGCGGTCCAGCCTCGACGCCGCCGCCCGGGCCGCCCGCGCGCACGGCCTGCTGCTCATCGAGGACTGCGCCCAGTCGATCCAGGGGCCGGCCGACCGCGGCGACCCGCGCGCCGACGTGTCCCTGTTCAGCTTCGGCCTGCTCAAGACCGCCACCGCGCTCGGCGGCGCCGTCGCCTGGACCCGCCGGCCCGACCTCGCCGCCGACATGCGCGCCCGCCAGGAGCGGTGGCCCGCGCAGTCCCGGCGCGAGTACGCCAGACGGGCCGTCGTATGCGTCGTCGCGCTGGCGCTGTCCCGTCCCCGGCCCTACGGCCTGCTCTTCGGCGGTGCGCGACGGCGGGACCCGCAGGCACTGATGCGCTCCCGGGTGCCACGGGACGAACGGGGGTTCACCGGCTGGCTGCAGCGCCGGCCCTGCCCGGCCCTCGCCCGCACGGTGACCCGGCGCCTGGCCCGGTTCCCCGCGAACCGGCTGCGACGGCGCGCCGCCGCCGGCGAGGCGCTCGCCGGCGCGCTGCCACCGGAGGTGTTCCGTCCCGGCGGGGCCGCGGAACACCACACCTACTGGCTGTTCCCCGTCATCGTCGACGACCCGGCCCGCGTGGTCGAGGCGCTGCGGGCGGCGGGCGTCGACGCGGCGCCGACCACCAGTCAGATAGGCGCCGTCGAACCCGCCCCACCGGGCGCTCGGCGAGTCCTGACCGGCCTGGTGTTCCTGCCTGCCTACCCGGAACTCCCCGCGCCGCGGCGGGACCGGTTCGTCGCCGCGCTCACCGCGGAACTCGGCGCGCACCCCGGCGCCTCGCGCTGAGACCGGCCGTCGCGGACGCGGCCGGCCCGGTGTACAGGAAGGCCGTTCGGATCGCGCACCCGATGACGCCCTTCCCTACAGTCGGCCCTGCCCGGACGGCCGCACGAGCCGCCGAGGCACGAAACACCCCGGCGGGCCGGCGCAGGCCGAAGCACGCCGGTCCGGCTGTCCGAGACCTGGAGGACGGAAATGCCGCTCAGCGGTGTGTCACACGTGAGCCTGACAGTGCGGGACCTGGACATCAGCTGCCGCTGGTACACCGAGATTCTCGACTGGAAGGAGCTGGTGCGGGGCCGCGGTGACACGACGTCCTTCGCCCACGGTGTTCTTCCCGGCGGCCTGAGCATCGTTCTGCGCGAACACGACGGCGGCGGCGCGGACCTGTTCGACGAGACCCGGCCCGGCCTCGACCACCTGTCCTTCTCCGTCGAGAGCATGACCGATCTCGACGTCCTCGAGGAAAGGCTGGCCAAGGCCGGGGCCGTGTTCACCCCCACCCAGGAGCTTCCGTTCGGGTGGATCCTCGCCTTCCGCGACGCCGACAACATCGCGCTGGAGGCCATGCTCGGCCGGTAGCCCACCGGGCCCGCCGGCCGAGCCCGTTTCACCGAGGCGGGCCGGCGGGTCAGACGATCCGGTCGTCCGTGGGAACTTCCACGAGGTACTTGTTGTCCAGCAGGTACTGGACCTGCAGGTTTCCCGTCGTCTGGTTGCACCGTGGCGACGTAGTCCCCCCCGGGACGAGTGAACACACGACCTGGTACTGCAGGCCGTTACCGGGCTGGTCGAACCACGGGCGGATCGCCCCGGAGAACACCCGGAACTCCCGGACCACCTGGTAGGCGTGGTAATTGCAGTCGCCCGGATCCGCGGCGTCGTCGAGGTTGGACGGCGGGATCGACCTGTTCTCGTAGTCCGTCCCCCGAGGCGAGAGGAAGCTGCCGCGCGGCAGGCCGAAACGGTCGATCCGCTGGCCCGGAACCAGCGACACCTCGGTCCTGATCGGCGAGCCGTCCGGGTTGATGTAATAGCCGTCCGCCGGCGGGAAGATCCAGTTCCCCGGTATGGACGGGAACGGCGAGAAACTGGCGGACGGGTCCCACCAGGTACCCAGGAACTGATCGGCCGAATGGCCGCCGGTCCGCGAGTAGTCGTCGACCTCATCACCGACGTCGCCGAAGAACGGAAGCTTTGCCGGCCCCAGCCGGGGATCGTTCTGGTAGTCCGCCGCAGAACATTCATCGAAGGGCTGGATCTTCGGCGGTGAGATCGCGTCGGCGGCGGCCGGGGCCGTTGCGGAGCACAGCATCCCTCCGGCCGCCAGCGAGACCAGCGTCCTACGGAAACGCACCTTTTCCTCCCGAAGTCCTGCGCCTGGCGCGGCGACTTCGAACGGTAATTAGCTGATCTTCACCTGGAGCGCGAGGTCGGATTGGAGCATTGCGTCGCGTGTCGCCACCTTCGGGCGAACACCGCGCGGCCCAGGCCTCCGAACGCGCCCCCGCGTGACCCCGTGGCCGGATACCGGCCTGCCGGATGCAGCGTGGCTCACGTCGCGTGAAGGACGTCGCACAGTGGCCGGCCGGGCCCGGGACGTAATCAGAGTGCTTCGCGCGGAGTCGGCACGGCTTCAGGGCCTGGGACGGCGAGCAGGTGCCGGGCCCTGGCACAACGAGAAGGAAGCAGGACGATGAGCAGGAAGATGTACAGTGCGCAGGAGATCAAGGAGTTCATCGAGGAGTTCCGGGCCAACGGCGGCCGGCCCGCCGGCAGGTTCGAGGGCGCCACCCTGCTGCTGCTGGACAGTGGTCCGGAGGCCGACGGGTCGCCGCACGTGAGCCCGCTGAACTTCTACGCCGAACGCGGCCGCTACTTCGTGTTCGCGGCCAACGACGGCGCGGACGAGGATCCGCACTGGATGGAACAGCTGCGGGCGGACCCGAACGCCACGATCGAGGTCGACGGCCAGGTCCTCCGGGTCACGGCCACCGAGCTGCACGGTGCGGAGCGCAGCTCGATGTACGCCCGCCAGGCGCGGCGGTACCCGCAGTTCGAGGTGCTGCAGGAGGCGACGTCCAGGGTCATCCCCGTCGTCGAGCTCGTCCCCGCCGGCAACTCCTGACCGGTCCGTGATGCGGGGAGCCCGTGGCGGACCGCCACGGGCTTCGGGGGCGGCACGCGTTCCCCCGGGCTCGGTGCCGGCTTCGGCTTCGTGGTGTTCGTGGTGTTCACCCACGGCTCGGCGGGGCCGGCAGCTCGACGGCGATCTCGACCCCGAGGCGGTGGCCGCCGGCGAGCCGCAGGTCGTCGCCGCTCCAGAACCGGCCCGGGTCGTACCAGTTCGGCCGCCGGCCCGGCTCCAGGAGCCCCATCGCCTCGTAGGTGAGCGCGACGACCTCGGCACAGTAGGCGGACTCCAGCCCGCCCCCGGTCTCGACACCGGCACCGGATTCCGCGCCGGCGGCCGACTCCGGGCCGGCGGCCGGCGCGGAATCCGGACCGGTCCGGGCCCGGCGGCGCCGGAACGTCCGCGGCGCCGGCAGCCGGCCCCCCAGCCACCGGGTGGCGAGCCGGGCCGTGGACGGGAACGGTGTGCCGTCCAGCCGGGCCACCGTGCGCAGGACGGCCTCCTCGGCCTCACGGCCCGCCGTCGGCTCGAGCTGGCGCAGCCAGGCCCGCTGGCCGTACCGCGCGCCCCACACGACGACGGCCTCGCGGAGGTCGTGCAGCTGCACTCCGCGGTGGTGGCTGCCGGACCAGACGTCACGAAGCGACCGACCGAGCTCCGCGTGCCACATCAGTGGCGGCAGGTCGTCGAGGACGACGGCCATCCCGACGTGGTTCACCGGGCTGTTCGTCGTCATCTGGATCGCCCGGTCGGCGGGACTCCGGCCACGGAAGATCCACACGTCACCGGTGCGGCTGAGCTCCACCGCCTGGTCGAGGGTCAGCGGACGTCCGCCCATGTCCCCCAGCGTAGGAGGTCGCGCCCGTCTCCGTAGCCTGGGCGGATGCAGAGGTGGAAACCGAGCTTCGGATCGGGCGCGGGCCGCTGGTGGAAGGTGCTGGGGCTGGCCGGCGTCGTCGGGGTCGCCGCCGGCGGGGCTGTGCTGGCACGCTCTGAGCGGACCCGCCGTGCCTACACCCCGGACGAGATCCGCGCCCGGCTCCTCGAGCGGCACGCGGAGGCGTCCGGCGACGCGCCCGGGACGCCCCCCGCGACCGATCCCCCGGCGGCGCCCTGACCGCGGCCGGACGGCCGGCGCCGGGTCAGACGATCCAGTCCGCGGGAAACGTCGACGAGCCCAGGTAACGGATCTTGCCCTGGTGCACGAGGTCGTTCAGCGCGCCGAGGGTCTCTTCCAGGTCGGTGTTCCAGTCATGCCGGTGGATCTGGAAGAGGTCGATGTAGTCGGTGTCGAGGCGGCGGAGGCTGTCCTCGACGGCGCGCGTGATCCACCGGCGGGAGGCACCGCGGCGGTTGCGGTCCCCGCCCATCGGGTTGAAGCACTTGGTGGCCAGGACGATGTCGTCGCGACGGCCCTTGATGGCCTTCCCGACGATCTGCTCGCTCTCACCGTTGCATGTGAGCGCCTGGTAGCGCCCGGTCATGCCGCCTCGCCTCTCGGTGAGGCACCCCCGGTCTGATCCGCTTGCGCGGTGCCGGATTCCCGTTTCACAGCCACCCGCCCAGCAGGCTGGGTCTTACGGTCGGCTCCACGGGCGTTTACCGTCTCCGACGTACTGGCGGCGACGAGGTGACGCAGGTTGACCGCGGCGTTCAGGTCACGGTCGATCACCAGCCCGCAGGACTGGCAGGCGAAGGTGCGGTCCGACAGCGACAGGTTTGGGTCTTGCCAGCCGCAGCCGGAACAGGTCTTCGAACTCGGGTACCAGCGGTCCGCGACGACCAGTGCCGACCCGTACCACGACGTTTTGTAGGAGAGCTGGCGGCGGACCTCGGCCATCCCCGTGTCGGAGACGGCGCGGGCCAGCCGCCGGTGACGTACCATCCCGGCCACATGCAGGTCCTCCACCACGATCGTGTCGTGGGTTTTCGCGAGCCGGGTGGTGAGCCTGTGCAGCCCGTCACGGCGCCGGCTGGCGACCCGGGCGTGGATACGAGCGAGCCGGGCGGCCCGCTTCGCCCGTCCCGCGCTACCGGGTTTCGACCGGCCGTAGGCCCGCGATGCGGTGCGCAGCCGGCGCAGCGACCCGGTCAGATGCTTCGGGTTCGGCACCGTCTCGCCAGTGGAGAGCACAGCGAGATGCTTCACCCCGAGGTCGACACCGACCGGCCCGGCTGTGCGCTGTCGCCCCGACGGGCCGGTGGGAACCTCCCGGTCGACCTGCACCGTGAACGACACGAACCACCGGCCCGCCGCCCTCGACACGGTCGCACCCAACAGCCGGGCCCCGCCACCAGCAAGCCGGCCGGTCAACGCGCCCATCGCCTCGCTGACCTTCACCCGGCCGATCCGGGGCAGCTTCACATGCCGGTCCCCGGCCGGGCCGTAGGAGCCGGTGCTGTAGCGGAACGAGTCGTGGGCCTTCCCACGCTTCTTGAACCGGGGGGAACCCGACCCGGCGGCCCTTCCGCTTCCCCTTCCGGGAGTCGGTGAAGTTCTTCAGCCCCCGGGCAAGCCGGTCCAGCCCGGCGGAGAACGCCTCCTTGGAACACTCGGCCCACCAGGGCGCCACGCTCGACTTGGCCTTGTTCCATTCCAGGCGCAGCGCGGGCAGGGTCCAGGGCACGGGGGTGAGCATGTCGCCGGTCAGGCCATAGGTCTGCTCCGCCTCCCGCTGCGACAGGGCGGCCTTCACCCGGGCCAGACCCCAGTTGAACACGAACCGGGCCGCCCCGGCATGCCGGTGCAGGTCCGCACGCTGCGTGTTGTTCGGGTCGAGAGCGAACCGGTACGCCTGCAGCGTGTTCATTCAACAGCCCCGGTAGCAGCCTCGACAGCCCGACGGGCCCTGTCCGCAGCGCCGCGGCGCCCGTACAGCCGGGCACACATCGACGTCAGGATCTCTGTGACATCCCGGACAAGGTCATCGTCGACCTCCATCGGATCGACGACCAGCAGCCGTCGACCGCAGGCGGCGAGGGCGGCTTCGACGTACTCGGCGCCGAAACAGGCGAACCGGTCGCGGTGCTCGACGACGATCGTGGACACCCGCGGGTCACCCAGCAACGCGAGGAACTCCCGCCGGTCGCCGCCCAACGCCGACCCGACCTCGGTGACCACCTTGCCGACGGGCAGGTTCCGCCCGGCCGACCAGGTGACGACCCGCGCGACCTGTCGGTCCAGGTCCGACTTCTGGTCAGCGGACGACACCCTGGCGTACACCGCCGTCGTGCCGGTAGCCGACCGCGCGGGTTCCTCAACGAGGATCAACCTCCCGACACGGCGAGCGGGCACTGGCAGCTTGCCGTCAAGGAACCACTGCCGGGCGGTCGAGTACCCGACCCCGTTCACGACAGCCCACTCCTTGAGGTTCACACCTACGACCATACGGCACTTACTGGCGCTAATTGGCGCTCAACCGACAACAGATTCCAACCCGCGGACCCGGCATCCGGGCGGCCCCGGCGCCCCCGGCGCCCGGTCAGGCCGGGCGCACCAGCCCCTGGACGGAGGCCCAGCGGCCGACGTCGTCGCGGCGCAGCGCGGTGGCCAGCAGCTCGGGGAACCTGTCCGGGGTGCAGGCGAACGCGGGCGCCCCGAGCTCAGCGCAGGTGGAGGCGAGCCGGTGATCGTAGGCGGGGGTGCCGTCGTCGGACAGGGCGAGCAGAACGACGACGCACACCCCGGCCTCGACGAGCGCCCGCAGCCGGGCCACCAGCGACGACTGGTCACCGCCCTCGATCAGGTCGCTGATCAGGACGAAGACCGTGTCGGTGGGCCGGGTGACGAGCGACGCGCCGTAGCCGACGGCACGGTCGATGTCGGTTCCGCCGCCGAGCCGGACGCCGAACAGCAGGTCGACCGGGTCGTCGAGCTGCTCGGTCAGGTCCACCACCGACGTGTCGAAGACGATCAGCCGGGTGGACACGGCCCGCAGCGTCGCCAGTGACGCGCCGAGCACCCCCGCGTAGACGACGGACGACGCCATCGACCCGGACTGGTCGATGAGCAGGATGACGTCCCGCAGGGCGGCGGTGCGCCGCGCCCTGGTGTGGCCGATGAGCCGGTCGACGATCACGGTGCGCTGCTCAGGCTGGTAGTTGCGCAGGTTCGCGAGGATGGTGCGATCCCAGTCGACGTCGGGCAGGCGGGGAGTGCGGGTGCGGGACGTCCGGTCCACGGCGCCCAGGACGGCGCTGCGCAGCGACTGTTCCAGCCGCCGCTCGATGTCCTCGACGACGCGCCGGACCACGGCGCGGGCGGTCTCCCTGGTGCGTTCGGGCAGCGCGGAGCGCAGCGACAGCAGCGTCCCGACGAGGTGGACGTCCGGTTCCGCGGCCGCGAGCAGCTCCGGCTCGAGCAGGAGCTGACCGAGCCCCAGGCGAGCGACCGCGTCGCGTTGCAGCACGCGCACGACCGAGGTCGGGAAGTAGGTCCGGATATCTCCCAGCCAGCGGGCCACGGACGGCACCGACGCGCCCAGACCGCCCGAGCGCCGCCGGCGCCCCTCCCCGGCCGCGTCCGCGTCGTAGAGGGCACCGAGCGCCGCGTCGATCTCCCCGTCGGGGCCGGACAGGGAGATCCGCCCGTCCAGGACGGGCGCGGCCGGCGCGCCCAGCACCATGCGCCAGCGCCGCAACCGCTCCGTGTCGTCGGCGACGGCGACGGCGGCACCGGCGCGGGTGCCGGCGTGGGTGGGCCCCTCGCCCGCCGGAGTGCGCTCATTCATGTGTGGCCGTCCTTTCCAGACCGGGGATCGTGAGGAGTGACGCGACGACGGGCAGGACGAGCGCGACCCGGTCGGCGTCCCAGGCCGCCGGACCGCCCGCCGCCGGACCGCCCGGACCTCCCGCTGCCGGACCGCCCGTGGGTGTCGTCGGGCCGGTGCCGCCACCGGCCGGCCGCGGCAGCCCCGACCCGGCCCGTTCGGCGATCATGCGGCGCTCCGGTGCCGTGAAGGCCGCGAACACCCGCCGCAACGGCGCGAGGACGACGGTGAACGCGTCGGCGGTGAGCGAGGCCAGCCAGGCGTCGACGAGCCCGAGCATCCGCGGGTCCCGGGCCAGCACCGATCCGGTGGAGCCGAGGAAGCCCTCCAGCCAGCGGGCGGCGTCGGCCGGCGCGACGCCCGCCGCGGACAGCGCCCGGTCGAGGCGGAGGGCCACCTCGGCCTGGTCGATGTCACCCGCGTCCGAGAGGATCCGCGTGCACCTGCCGTTGACCAGGCTGTTGCCACCGTGGATGTCGGCGGCGGCGCGGACGGCGACGTGCCAGCGTTCGACGTGCTCGGGGTCGGCGATCAGTCGGAACGCCCCGTCGGCGCTGTCGATCGCGGCGGCCATCGCGTCCGCCGCATCGTCGTCGAGACTCACACAGGCGGGCGGGAGCCCCGCGCAGATCCGCACCATGAGGCTCTCGGCGAGGGCGGCGACGCCCGTCGTGTCGGTCGCGCGCACGTCGCCGTACCGGTGGATGCGGGCCAGCGGGGCGAGCGCCGCCATCAGGTGGGCGACGTCGCCGGTGCCGGCGGCGCGGCGTTCCAGCCCGGCCGCGACGACCGCCATCGCCGCGGGCAGCCCGGCGAGCACCGCGGCCTCGAGCAGGGCGGTGACGGCCGGCAGGTCGGCGGCGGCCTCCGTCCGCTCGGTGATGACCGCGGTGGCCGCGTCGGCGACCGTCGAGCCGTACCGGGCGGCGGCGACCACCGCGACGGAGAACTCCGGCTCCCAGCGCAGCGTCCACGCCTCGGCGAAGGTCCCGGTGCCCGACGTCGCCGCGGGCGTCCCCCACGGCACGTCGAGCAGGCGCAGCCGGCGCAGCAGCTGGCCGCGCTCCCGGTCGACGTCCTTGCGCAGGTCCAGCCGGATCTTCTGGTCGTCGGCCCCGGGCCGCAGCCGCAGCCGGCGCTGCAGGCGCGCGAGGTCGGCGGCGAGCGGCACGGTCGGAACGTCCTCGCCGACGGCGCCGAGCACCCGCCCGACGACGAGCTGTTCGCGCACCACCGCCAGCGGAACCGGGTCGCCCCCGCACAGACCGGCGAGCACGGCGTCGTTCAGCTCGGTCAGCCCGGGGACGGCCCGCTCGCGCACGGCGGCGAGCGCCTCGGCGAGACGGACGGTCTCGATCACCGAGGCGGAGGACGCGGGCAGGTCGGCGGCGCGCAGCAGCCCCGCCACCCGGGTCACCCAGCGGGTCGTGACCTGGTCACGCGAGGTCCACAGATGGTGGTACCAACCGGGTGACGCGACCCCGGCGCCGTACCCGGACTCCGCGGCGAGCCGCGCGTGCGTCCACGGAACCCACGTCGTGTCGGTGCGCACGGCTCGCACGCCGCGCAGCGTGCGCTGGTCGGCGGTGGCCGACGTCCGCCCCACCGCCCCGGTCAGCGCCGGCACGTGCCAGGCCCCGCAGACGACGGCGATCCGAGCGGCCGCGTCCGCCCCCGAGCCGGCCCGGCGGATCTCCAGGCGCATGTGCGCCTCGCGCATCTCCTCCCGCCGCCGGTGCTCCACCCGCGTGGGGGACACCCGGTCGCCCGGGCCGGCCTCGTCGCGCAGCTCGGTCATCGCGTTGGCGACCGCGGCGAACAGCTCGAGGGCGCCGTCCCGGCCCGGCTCACCCGGACCGGCCCGGGCGAGCCGGCGGTGTTCGACGAGGTCCTCCCAGAAGCGCTCCGGGTCGTCGTGCCCGGCAGCCCGTGCCAGCCATCCGAGCGGGTCGTCCTCGACCAGGTGCGCGGGCTCGCCCTCGCCGCCCGCACCGCCCGCACCGTCACCGCCAGCGGCATCACCGGGGGAGCTGGCACCGGGCGGGTCGGCGCTGCGCGAACCGGCGCCGTCCGGGCCGCCGGCATCGGCATCGGCGTCGACGGCCCTGGCCGCTGCCTCGGCCCGCTCCTGGCGCCGCAGCGCCAGGGAGAGCCCGAAGGGCAGGTCGATGAAACGCACCGGGACGCCTGTGGCGGCGCCGTGCAGCAGCGCCCGCCACTCGGGGGAGAACTCGGCGAACGGCCAGAAGGCGGCGTCGCGCGGTTCGTCGCGGGCGTAGACCGTCAGCGCGACCGGCGGGGTGAGCGAGCCGGTGTGCGCGAGGGCGGCGTCGCCCTCCGCCGGGCCCTCGACGAGGACGAGGTCCGGGTCGAGCTCGGCGAGCGCCGCCTCGACGGCCCGTGCGGAGCCCGGCCCGTGGTGGCGGATGCCCAGGACGGTGACGCTCATCTGCCGCGCGCCTCCGTGTCGAGATCCCAGCAGGCCTGGTACAGGTCCTTCCAACCGTCGCGGTCCCGCACGACGCCCTCGAGGTACTCCCGCCAGACCACGGGGTCGGTGGAGGGATCCTTGACCACGGCCCCGACGAGCCCGGCGGCGACGTCCTCGGCCGACAGCCTGCCGTCGCCGAAGTGGGCGGCCAGGGTCAGCCCGCCCGTGATCACGCTGATCGCCTCGGCGGTGGACAGGGTCGACGACGGTGTCCGCACCGTGGTGCGGCCGTCGCTGGTGACCCCGGAGCGCAGCTCGCGGAAGATCCGCACGACGCGGCGGACCTCGGCGCCCGCCGGCGGCTCGGCCGGCAGGTCCAGCGCGCGGCCCAGCTGGGCGACGCGGCGGCTGACGATCTCGACCTCGACGTCCTCCGTGGCCGGCAGCGGCAGCACGACGGTGTTGAACCGCCGGCGCAGCGCCGAGGACATCTCGTTGACGCCCCGGTCCCGGTCGTTGGCGGTGGCGATGATGTTGAACCCGGCGACGGCCTGCACCTCGCTGGCGAGTTCCGCGACGGGCAGCGTCTTCTCCGACAGCACGGTGATCAGCGCGTCCTGTACCTCGGCGCCCATCCGGGTGAGCTCCTCGACCCTGGCGAGCGAGCCCCCGGCCATCGCGCGCATCACCGGCGAGGGCACCATCGCGTCCTTGGACGGCCCCTCGGCGATGAGCCGCGCGTAGTTCCAGCCGTAGCGGACAGCGTCCTCGGACGTGCCGGCCGTGCCCTGCACGACCAGGGTCGAGTCGCCGGAGATCGCGGCGGCGAGGTGCTCGGACAGCCACGACTTCGCCGTGCCCGGGCTGCCGAGGAGCAGCAGCGCCCGGTCGGTCGCGAGGGTGGCCACGGCGACCTCGACGAGCCGCCGCGAGCCGATGTACTTGGGTGTGATCACCGTGCCGTCCTCCAGCGTGCCGCCGAGCACGTAGGTGACGACGGCCCAGGGCGAGAGCCGCCAGGACGGCGGCCGGCGGCGCCGGTCGGTCGCGGCGAGCGCGGCCAGCTCGGCGGCGAACGCCTGCTCCGCGTGCGGGCGCAGCAGCTGGTCGCCGGAGCCCTGCGGGGCGGCACCGACCGGCCGCGCCGGGACGGCGGTGGTCTCGGGCGCGATCCCGGCGGGCGGCTGGGTCGATGTCGTCATGACGAGCCTTTCTTCGAGCTCGAACGGGAGAGCAGGGTGTCGCGGCGGGCTCGCCGCTGGGCGAGCACGGCCGCGAGGCGCTGGTAGCCGGACACCGTCTCGGCCGGCATGGTGGACGGGTCCAGGTCGGGGATGCCGACATACGGCTCCACCCGCCAGGCGAGGTTGGCGAGCAGCGCCCGCACCCGGGAGTGCAGCGTGCGGGCCGTTGCCCGCTGCTGGGGATCGGAGCCCGGTTCGTCGACCGGTGCGGTGACGATGGCCGTGATGGCGGGGCCGGCCGCCCGGGTGAACTCCGCCGACCAGGGCCCGGGTATCCCGGCGAGGAGCGTGATGAGGCTCCCCAGGGCGGTGTTGCCGAGGCCGTGCCCGCCGGATCTGCCGAGGAGCAGGCCCCAGCGCCGCGTGGCATGGCCGGTCCCGCTCAGGGCGAGGTCGAACGCGCGCAGCCGGTCGGGCTCCGGCAGGCAGCCGATCAGCACCCCCTGCGAGCGCGGTTCGACCTTCGGGATCAGCGCGAGCGCCCATTCCGGGTCACGGTGCCGGACGACCGGGCCGACGAGGTAGGGCGCCAGGGTCAGCGCGGGGAAGCTCGGCGCGGGCTCCCAGAGCGCCCTGGCGCTCAGGAACTTCTGCGGGGACAGGCCGGTCCGCTCCGGCCACAGCCGCGGGTCCACCCGGGCGATCTCCGCGAGCAGCATCCGGGCCGGCCCGTCGGCCTGCGCCCTGGCGCGGGACGGCCCGTCAGGCGAGACGCCGTCCCGCGCCATCTCGTCGGTGAGCACCGCCGGCGGGTGCACGCGCAGGGTGCCGCGATGCACCGTGAAGGCCCGCTCGGTGCGGGCGGCGGCCCGCGCCGCGAAACGGGTACCGGGAAGTTCCAGCAGGACCTGGACCGCCGCGTCGCGCACGTCGGACCGGCGGTCGTCCAGGGCCGTCTCCAACAGCTCCTCGTCGTACGGGCCGAGGCCGGTGCGCAGCGCCTGGACGAAGGCGAGGCGCTCGGCTCCGCCGGCCCGGCGGAACGGGACGAAGGGAGGTTCGCCCGCGCCGCCGCGCAGCAGCTCGGCGGCGGCCGCCGGGTCGGTGTGCCGCAGCGCGGCGATGAGGGATCGGCGCTGCTGCGCGCTCGCGCTCGGCCAGCCCGCGACGCCGACGGGCCCCGCCCAGCCGGCGTCCGGGTGGAGCGCGGCGAACCAGCGGCCGCGCGGGCCGAGGACCCGCAGCAGGCGGGGACGGAGCGCGGTCGACCGCCGGCCGAGCTCGACCAGCGCGGGAAGCAGGGTGTCCGGCGGGCGCCAGCCTCCTTCGGCCAGCAGGTCCAGCCACTCCTCGAGCTCGGCTGTCTCGGCGGCGCCCACCTCGGTGGGAACGGGCACGACCGCCGTCGGTGGGCACGGTGGGTGCTCATCCGCCGCGGCGGGAGCCGGCGCGGGCACCGTGGAGGCATCGGCGGCCAGCTGACCGGCCCGCCTGGTCACCGCGGCCAGCGCCGCGACCCGGAGCAGGCGTTCCTCCTCGCCCGGACGCCCGCCGGGATCAGGGAGCCCGGGAATCACCGGCGACGGGCGGCGGCTCACGCCGATCACCGCGGCGTCGACGAGGTCCGTCCACCCCGGTGTCGGCACCGGGGCGACCGGTGCCGCGACTACCGGGACGGGGGCCCGGCCGGGCATGTCCTCCGCCCGCGCGGTGCGCGACGGCGTGGCGGCCAGGGGTGTCAGGGTGAACGAGTCCCATTCTGCGACCACGTCGAGGCCCGCTCCCCCGCCGGCCGCGAGCATGTGCCAGCCCCACTCCGCCACGGCCTCGTCGGCGAGCGGCAGCGCCTCGCCGGCGGAGTCTCGCAGCAGCCACGGACCGCTCCTGGGCAGCGGACCGGCCCCGGCGCCCGGCGGCAGCACCGTGACACCGCGGACGGTCAGCGCGACGACGTCCGCGAACGGGTCGACCGCCAGGGCCGACGCGACGCCGGCCAGCGCGGCCCGCCAGGTGGGCGCGAAGAGATCTGTGCCGACGGGGCCGACGACGGCCGCGGCGCCGCCCGGCGCGCCGGGCGCCACCCGCGCCGGGCGGCGCCCGGGATACGGCGCGAGATCGGCCCTGACCCGCGACCCCGCGGGCAGCGGCGGGGGCATCCCCTGGCCGTTCACCGCGAAGTCGACGAGCACCGCCAGCCGCCCCGACTCGACCAGACGTAGCCACTGCCGGCGCCCCCGCGCCCGCCCCGCGCCGAACTCGTG
>NZ_UBIZ01000437.1:0-31098 GCF_900465275.1 Parafrankia sp. Ea1.12
CACCTCACCGCCGCCCACCGGGTCGCAGCGCACCTGCCAGCCGCCCTCGACCCGGCGCAGCTCCCGGGCCATCAGCCCGGTCCGCACCGTGGCACCGCTGGTGCTGGCCACCTTCTCCGCGAACGAGCCCAGGCCGCCGCGCAGCGAGGCGAACACGGGCGTCTGCGCCGGGGCCGGTCCGGTCCGGGCCCGGACGCGGTGCGCGCCGAGCAGCAGCGAGCGGTCCTCGGTCGCGATCGGGGTGAGCTGGGGGACGGTCGCCTGCAGCGAGAGCGCGTCAGCCCGCCCGGCGTAGACGCCGCCGAGCAGCGGGTCCACCAGCCGGTCCACGATCTCCCGCCCGACGCGGGCGCCGACGTACCCGCCGACCGTCGGGTCCGTCGGCAGGGTCGTGCGCGGGAGCACCAGGTCGGCCGCGGCGCGCAGCAGCCCGAAGGGCGAGAGCACCCGGGAGCGCACCAGGCCGAGCACGTCGGTGGGGACCCCCAGCATCGTGTTGGGCGGGATGGGACGGCGCCGCCCGCCCACCCACAGCGAGGCCTTGGTCGTCGTCGGATGCACGATGTCGTGCCCGAGCCCGATGTGCCGGGCCAGCCGGAGCGCCTCCGGCACGCGGACGAGGAAGGCCTCCGCGCCCTCCTCCACCGCCAGCCCCTCGATCGGGGTGGTGCGCAGCTTGCCGCCGATGCGGTCACCGGCCTCGACCACGGTGACCTCGGCCCTGCCCGCCAGCGCGCTCGCGGCGGACAGCCCCGCGATACCCGCTCCAATGATCACAACCCGCACGTCTTCTCCCAGCCCCTTCACGCCGTCCCCGTGTGGCCGCCCCCGGATCGGGGCCCTGGGCCCACGGCTCCACCGACCTCACCTGGCCGGGCCGGCCCGAGTCCCGCGGCCGGCTCCAGTCTCGCCCGCGGCCGTGCCACGCCGGTGGCGGGCACCGCCGAGCGGCCCCGGACCGGCCTACGGCCCCGTGCGCGGGCCTGGCGAGTCGGTGGCTGCCGCCCCGCTGTCAGAACTGGTGGACGAGGTCCACGATGTGCGCCAGCACGCCCGGATCACTCTCCGGAAGCACGCCGTGCCCGAAGTTGAAGATGTGCCCGGGAGCGGCCGCACCCCGGCGGCAGACGTCGCGGACCTTCGCCGCGAGGACGTCGGACGGGGCGAAGACCGCGGCCGGGTCGAGGTTGCCCTGCACGGCACGGCCGGGGCCGACCCGGCGGGCGGCCTCGTCCAGCGGGACGCGCCAGTCGACCCCGACGACGTCCGCGCCGGCCGCGCCCATCGCGCCGAGCAGCTCCCCGGTGTTCACCCCGAAGTGGATGCGCGGGATGCCGTCGTCGGCGAACGCCGCGAGGACCCGGGTGCTGTGCGGAGCCACGTAGCGCAGGTAGTCGTCCTCGCTGAGCGCGCCCGCCCACGAGTCGAACAGCTGGATGGCGTCGGCGCCGGCGTCGACCTGCACCCGCAGGAAGGCGGCCGTGATGTCGGCGAGCCGGCCGAGCAGGTCGTGCCACAGCACCGGCTCGGCGTACATGAGCGCCTTCGTGCGGGTGTGGCTGCGGCTCGGCCCGCCTTCGATCAGGTAGCTGGCCAGGGTGAACGGCGCACCGGCGAAACCGATCAGCGGCGTCTGCCCGAGCTCGCGGACCAGGGAGGCCACCGCCTCGCTCACGTAGGGCACGTCACCGGGCTCCAGCGGGCGCAGCACGTCCAGGTCGGACGGCGCCCGGACGGGATGGGCCACCACGGGCCCGACCCCGGCGACGATGTCGACGTCCACCCCGACGGCCGCGAGCGGCAGGACGATGTCCGAGAAGAAGATCGCGGCGTCGGGCCGGAAACGGCGCACCGGCTGCAGGGTGATCTCGGTGACCATGTCGGCGTTGCGGCAGGAATCGAGCATGGCGGTGGTGGCGCGCAGGGCGCGGTACTCGGGAAGCACCCGGCCGGCCTGCCGCATGAACCACACGGGCACGCTGTCGGGGCGGTCCCCGGCGGCGGCGCGCAGGAACGGCGAAGTCGCGGCGAGACCTGGACGTCGGGGCGAGACCCCGGGGCGAGGCGGCGCAACGGCGGTACTTCCGAGGGACATGGCCCGATCGTTGCACGCCCGGCGGACAGATGCCGCGCAGGGCACACGACTGTGTGCGATATCTTCTACTCGCAGTAGAAGTCAGGCTGGAGAACGCGTCCGGCGATGTCAGAGCACGGCGAGGCCGCAAGCGACGTCGAGGAGTGTCCGATGACCGACCCTTCCATTCAGGACGGCTCCACCCGGGACGGCGCGTGGCCGATGGGCGCCGCCCGCGCGGTGTCCCTGGCCGAGGCGACCTCCTTCCTCCTGCTCCTGATAGCGACCGCGGTCAAGCACGGGGCCGACCACGAGATCGGCGTGAAGATCCTCGGGCCGGTCCACGGTGGGCTGTTCATCGCGTACTGCCTGCTCGTCCTGTACGTGGGGTCGCTGCGGCGGTGGCCGGTGAAGCGGACTCTGCTCGCGCTCGGGGCGTCCGTCCTGCCGGTAGCGCCGTTCTTCGTGGAGCGGCACTGGCTACGGGAGCCGGCCCCGGCATCCGACGGCGCGGCCGGGCACGGCACGTCCGGGCACGGCGGCTCCCCGGGGCGCGCCAGCTCCGCGCCCGCGAGCTGAGCTCGCCGGCGCTCTGGGTCACCCGTACGCCGAGGTCACCCGCCCGGCGGCGACGAACCACCTCCTTCCACCCCCGAGGGAACGTCGGCCCCGCACCGCGCACAGCCGGCCGCACGCGACACGCCGGTGAGAATGCGCGGAGAACCGCCCTACCCGTGGCACCGTCAGACCGGTCGGAATAGGCGGCAACAATCCGCGATGTCCCGCGTTCAGCCTCCTGACCGACCGGCCGACGGCGGCTGGACGGCGCGCTGACGCGGCCCGCGGGGGGCTGCGCCGCGGTCAGGTTCACGCCACACCCGCCCGCAGGCTGACACCACGCGAACGACGCAGCTACCACGCGAACGACGCAGCCGTGCCCGGGGAGTGATACGCGAGTGGACCAGGTCCTGGTGAGCGCCGACGATCACATCCGCTACTGCGCGGGATGCGCGCGACAGCAACAGTTCGAGCAACCGCCGTGCGAGGACGGCCACAGCGCCGACTGCCCGGAACGTGCCTGTGTCGTGTGCGGCCACGCGATTCTCGTCGGCGCCGCGCCCGCCGCGGTGCCACCGGCGGGTGCCGGGGCCGACCGGCCCGTGACCGTCGTGACCGTTACCGCGCGCCGCGGCGCCGGCCGATCCGATTCCAGGGCCGTGGCGTGAGCCTGCACAGTCCCGCACCACATCCAGGCCTCCCGGGCGACCCGTTCGTCCCGGCCGGCCGGCCGGCGGCGCTCGGCGGGACACGCCCGGCGTCGGCGCAGCCGCCCGAGCAGGCCGTGCCGGCACGGCTCGCCCCGCTGACCCGAAGCGCCCGTTCCCACCCGGAGGGCGCTAAGCGGCACTCTCCGACGTCCGGCCAGCGCGACCAAGGTGCACGCCCTAACGTTGCCGCCATGGGGGGCACGCGGGCACCGAGCGACGCTCCGGCGCTCTTCGTGGCCGCCACCGAGGCGCTGCGGGCGGCGTTGGAGGAGCTGCGGCCGGACGTCGCCGTCCGCGAGATCCCCGCGCCCGCCCGGATCGCTCCCTACGCGTTCGCGCTCGCCGGGGGCCTCACCGGTGACGACGAGGCGGCCTCCGGCCGGTTCGTGCTGCTGTTCGACCCCGATGGGCAGGACGCCTGGGAGGGCACCACCCGGATCGTCTGCTATGCGCGCGCCTCGGTGGACCCGGAGGTCGCCGACGACCCGCTGCTGCCCGGGGTCGCCTGGTCGTGGCTGCGGGAGTCGTTGCAGTCGCACGGCGCCGAGCTCGGCGCCCTCGGCGGGACGGTCACCACCACCTCGTCCCGGCGCTTCGGGGTGCTCGCCACCGACGGCGACAACTTCGACGTCGAGCTCCGGTGTTCCTGGTCACCACGCTGGGCAGGATCGGTGGAGGAAGCCGAGGACCCGACGGTGCCGGAGCCGCCGCACAGCGGGGCCGACGGGGCGGCGCCGTGGGACCCGGCGGACGCTGCCGCGCACCTGCACTCCTTCGCCGACCTGTTGGCCGCGATGGCGGGGCTGCCGCCGCGTCTCTCCGGGGTCGTACCGCTACCTGCCCGCCGCGCCTGAGCAGATCCGAACCTCCCCGTCCGAACACTGCGCACCGGGAATGTCAACGGAGCGCATCCGCGACGACTACCTTGGAGCCACCATCGAACACGAAGCGTATAATTAGTGCGATTGCTCGGCCGACTGGGCTGCCAGGCCGGTCATTCACACGTACCATCGCCGATCGTGACGTCGACGGTTCCTGACTCAACGCACCAGGTCAGTGAGGGTGCGGCGATCGATGCTGCCGCCGCTGTCGAAGAGTCGGCAACCGTACCCATCCCGCTGCTGGAGCCGGCCGGTGGCGTCCCGCCCGTCCTCGACGACCCGCAGGACCTCACCCGCGCCACCGAGCGGCTGGCCGCCGGCACCGGCCCGGTCGCCTTCGACGCCGAGCGCGCCTCCGGTTACCGGTACAGCCAGCGCGCCTACCTCGTCCAGATCAGGCGGGCCGGCGCGGGCACCCTGCTCATCGACCCGATCGCACTGCCCGACCTGAGCGGCGTGCAGGACGCCGTCGGCGACACTGAATGGGTGCTGCACGCCGCCAGCCAGGACCTGCCCTGCCTGGCCGAGCTGGGCCTGCGCCCGAAGACGCTGTTCGACACCGAGCTCGCCGGCCGTCTGCTGGGCTACGAACGGGTGGGGCTGGGCGCCATGGTCGAGCGGGTGCTCGGCTTCGGGCTGGAGAAGGGGCACTCCGCCGCCGACTGGTCGACCCGCCCGCTGCCCGAACCGTGGCTGCGCTACGCCGCTCTCGACGTGGAGCTGCTGGTGGAGCTGCGCGACCAGCTCGAGAGCGAGCTGGTCGCGCAGAACAAGATGGCGTTCGCCCGGCAGGAGTTCGGCGCGATCGCCGCCGCTCCGCCGCGGGAGCCGCGGGCCGAGCCGTGGCGGCGCACGAGCGGGATCCACCGCGCGCGCAGCCGCCGCCAGCTCGCCGCCGTCCGGTCGATGTGGCAGGCCCGAGACCGGGTCGCCCGCGCCCGCGACATCGCGCCGGGCCGGGTGCTGCCCGACAGCGCGATCATGGACGCGGTACTGAAGGTCCCCGAGGACGCCGCCGCGCTGACCCGGCTGCCGATCTTCTCCGGGCAGCGGATGCGGCGCTCGGCGACCACCTGGATGGATGCCCTGCGCGCCGCCGCCGAGATGCCCGAGAACCAGCTGCCGAGCACCGCGGGCCCGGGCGGCGACGGCCTCCCCCCGCAGAACCGCTGGGCGGAACGTGACCCCGTGGCGGCGGCGCGGCTGGCCCGTGTGCGCGCGGCGCTGAACGCGATCGCCGAGGATCAGGGCATGCCGGTGGAGAACCTGCTGGAGCCGGCACTCGCCCGCCGGGTCACCTGGGCTCCCCCGGCCACGCGGGACACCGAGACGGTGACCGCCGCGCTGACCACGGGTGGCGCCCGCCCCTGGCAGGTCGAGCTGACGGCGGCCGCGGTGGCCGCGGCCCTGGTGGACCCGCCCGCGGGCACCGCCGCCGTGCCCGGAGCCACCGGCGGCGAGACCGCCGGCGGCGGAGCGGGCGGCACCGGTTCCGGGACGGCCGGCCGCGGCACCGGTGCCGCGGCGGGCGGCGGGTCCGCGCGGGCGAGAACGCGGCGGACCGGCGGCCGTCCGCCGTCCGGTGGGGAACCCGCCGCGTCCTGATCCGGCCGCACGCGCGGTACGTACCGACCCTTACCTACCCATGGGTAACTCCTGCCGTAGGCTGTTCCCGTCGCGGTCCGGCGCCACTGCGGGCAGCCGGCCCGACACCGTCTGCCGCGGGCCGCGCACGTGCCGCCCACGGGTGAGGCGTCGAGGAGGCCGGTGGTGTTCGTCAGCGCGCAGGGTTCGATCCGTGACGTGGTGTTCGTCGACGGTGTACGCACTCCCTTCGGCAAGGCCAAGGGCGTCTACGCCGAGACCCGGGCCGACGACCTGGTGGTCCGGGTCATCCGCGAGCTGATGCGGCGCAATCCCGCGCTGCCGCCCGAGCGGGTCGACGAGGTCGCGATCGCGGCGACGACCCAGATCGGCGATCAGGGCCTGACCATCGGCCGGGTCGCCGGCATCCTGGCCGGGCTGCCCGAGTCGGTGCCCGGCTACGCCATCGACCGGATGTGCGCGGGCGCGGTGACGGCGGTGACCACCACCGCGTCCGCGATCGCCGTCGGCGCCTACGACATCGCCATCGCCGGCGGCGTCGAGCACATGGGGCGCCATCCGATGGGCGAGGGCGTGGACCCGAACCCGCGGTTCGTCTCCGAGCGTCTCGTCGATTCCTCCGCGCTGGTCATGGGCATGACCGCGGAGAACGTGCACGACCGGTTCCCGGGGATCACCCGGGCCCGGGCGGACGCGTACGCCGCCGCGTCGCAGGCGAAGGCCGCCAAGGCGTACGCGGACGGCAGGATCCAGCCCGACCTCGTCCCCGTCGCCGCGCGGCACGTCGACAGCGGCTGGGAGCTGGTCACCGCGGACGAGCCGCCCCGGCCCGGCACCACCGTCGAGGGCCTCGCCGGGCTGCGGACACCGTTCCGGCCGCACGGGCGGGTCACCGCGGGCAACGCCGCGGGCATCAACGACGGCGCCACCGGCTGCGTGCTCGCCGCCGCGGACGTCGCCGCCGAGCTCGGCCTGACCCGGAAGATGTCGCTGGTCGGGTTCGGGTTCGCCGGTGTGGCGCCCGAGGTCATGGGGGTCGGGCCGATCCCGTCCACGGAGAAGGCGCTGGCCCGCACCGGCCTGAGCATCGACGACATCGGCCTGTTCGAGCTGAACGAGGCCTTCGCCGTGCAGGTGATCGCCTTCCTGGAACACTTCGGCCTCGCCGACGACGACCCGCGGGTCAACCCCTACGGCGGCGCCATCGCGTACGGGCACCCGCTCGCCTCCAGCGGAGTGCGGCTGATGACCCAGCTGGCCCGCCAGTTCGAGGAGCATCCCGAGGTCCGCTACGGGATGACCGCGATGTGCGTGGGCTTCGGCATGGGAGCGACGACGATCTGGGAGAACCCGCACTTCGGCCGAACGGGAGAAGGAGCATGAGCAGCGCCGCGATGGCCCTGGAACACCCGGACGAGGTCGTCACGCAGGCCCATGTCCGGTACGCACAACTGCCCGGCGTGAGCGGCCCGGTCGCGCTCATCACCCTGGACAACGGGCAGGACCACACCCGCCCGAGCACCTTCGGCCCGGGCGGGCTGCGGTCGCTGCTCACCGCCGTCGAGGAGATCGAGGCCCACGACCCGCCGGTGGCGGCGGTGGCGGTGACCGGCAAGCCGTTCATCTTCTGCGCCGGCGCGGACCTCTCCTACCGGTCGTCGCTGACCGACCCGGCCGAGGTCCGGCCCAAGCTCACCGCGCTCGGCGAGCTTGGGCACACCGCGCTGCGCCGGGTCGGCGAGGGCCGGCTGGGCGACCGGCGGGTCCCCACCTTCGCGCTGGTCAACGGCGCCACGATGGGCGGCGGCCTGGAGCTGGCGCTGCACTGCGACTACCGGGCGATCTCCGCCGGTGCCGCGCCGATCGCGCTGCCCGAGGTCTTCCTCGGTCTGGTGCCGGCCTGGGGCGGCACCCAGCTGCTGCCGAGCCTGGTCGGCCCGGAGAACGCGGTCACCATCATGATCGACAACGCGCTCAGCCAGAACCGGACGCTGCGCGGCCCCAAGGCGTTCGCGCTCGGCCTCGGTGACGTCCTGCTGGATGCCGCGGACTTCCTCGAGGAGGCGCTGCACTGGGTCGGCCAGGTGCTGCGGGGCGAGGTGGACCCGGCCAAGGGCCGCCGTCCCGTCGAGCGGGGTGCCGCCTGGGCCGCGGCGCTGGAGCGCGGCCGCGTCCTCGCGGACGCCCGGCTGCACGGCGCGGCCCCGGCCGCCTACCGCGCCCTCGAGTTGATGGCCCTGGCGGAGACCGCGGACGCCGACACGGGGTACGCCGCCGAGACGGCGGCGCTGGCCGATCTCGGGTCCAGCGAGGAGCTCGTCGCCGGGCTCTACTCCTTCGACCTGGTGAACCGGCGCGCCAAGCGGCCGGTCGGCGGGCCCGACCGCTCGCTGGCCCGAGCGGTGACCAAGGTCGGCGTGGTCGGCGCGGGGCTGATGGCCAGCCAACTCGGGCTGCTGTTCGCCCAGCGGCTGGAGGTGCCGGTCGTCCTCACCGACCTCGACCAGGCGCGTCTCGACGCGGGAGTCGCACACGTCCACAGCGAGATCGACAACCTGCTGCTGCGCGGGCGGATCTCCCACGACCGCGCGAACCGGCTCAAGGCCTCCGTGACCGGCTCACTGACCAAGGACGCGTTCGCCGACGCCGACCTGATCATCGAGGCCGTCTTCGAGGACATGTCGGTCAAGAAGGCGGTGCTCGCCGAGCTCGAGTCCGTGGTGAAGCCGGAGACGCTGCTGCTCACCAACACCTCGGCCCTCTCGGTGACCGAGATGGCCGCCGACCTGACCCATCCGGAGCGGGTCGCCGGGCTGCACTTCTTCAACCCGGTGGCGGTGCTGCCCCTGGTCGAGGTCGTCCGCACCCCGCGGACCGACGACGCCGCGATCGCGACCACGCTGCAGGTCGCGAAGCAGCTGAAGAAGAACGCGGTGCTGGTCGCGGACGCGCCGGCCTTCGTGGTGAACCGCCTCCTCACCCGGTTCATGGGCGAGGTGCTCGCGGCCACCGAGACCGGAACCCCGATCGAACAGGCCGACGGCGCGCTCGACCCGCTCGGACTGCCGATGTCGCCGCTGGTCCTGCTCTCGCTGGTCGGCCCGCCGGTCGCACTGCACGTGGCCCGGACCCTGCACCAGGCCATGCCCGACCGGTTCCGCACGCCGGACGGCCTGGCGCGGGTCGTGGCCGCCGGGAAGAGCAGCTTCTACACGGCCGGACCGGGCGGCGAGCAGATCGTCGACCCGGAGGTCGCCGATCTCGTCCGGAGCATGGACGACGGCACCGCGCCGACCGCTCGGGAGGGCGCGGCGATGACGCCCGAGCAGGTCCGCGAGGCGGCGCTCTCGGCGCTGGCCCAGGAGATAAGGCTCCTGCTGGACGAGGGCGTCGTGGCCGAGGCGGCGGACGTCGACCTGTGCATGATCCTCGGCGCCGGCTGGCCCTTCCACCTCGGCGGCATCACCCCGTACCTGGACCGCACCGGCATCAGCGAACGCGTGACCGGTCGCCGTTTCAACCCTCCGGGCGTCGCCACCGTCGCCTGATCGGACGGGCACTCCGGGCGGACACCGGCACTGCCCGCCCGGAGTGCCCGTCCGAGGCCGCCGCTCGGATCCGCCGCGCTCCGGGCCGACATTCTCCTTGACTTGGTTATTGAGTGACCACTACCTTGAGGTTGTGGCCCCAAGGACAACCGGCGGCGCCGGCACCCGGATGAGCGCGGAGCAACGACGCGCGGTGGTGCTCGCGGCGGCCGTCGAGGAGTTCGCCCTGGGCGGCCTGACCGGCACGTCCACCGAGGCGATCGCCAGCCGTGCCGGCATCTCCCAGCCCTATCTGTTCCGACTCTTCCCCACCAAGAAGGAACTGTTCCTGGCGGCCGTCCGGGCCACCTTCACCCTGACTCGCGAACGCTTCGAGACCGCGGCGGGCGACCTGGTCGGCGCCGACGCCCTGACGGCGATCGGGTCCGCCTACGACGAGCTGCTCACCGACCGCACCTACCTGCTCATGCAGATGCAGAGCTACGCCTCCTGCGGTGACCCGGACATCCAGGAGGTCACCCGGCAGGGTTTCCGGGACCTGTGGCAGACCGTCGAACGCGTCAGCGGATGCGACGACGAGGAACTGCGCACGTTCTTCGGGCACGGCATGCTGCTCAACGTCGTGGCCGCGATGAACCTGCAGGAGATCGGCGACCGCTGGGCCCGGGAGATCTGCAGCTAGACCGGCCTGGGTCGGCCCACGCCGTTCCAGACCCGCGTTCGCCTCCCTCGCACCCGTTCCACCTGTCCGCACCCTCGCCCACACCACGAATCTAGTGACCAATCACTATCCAACGAAGGTAGTGAGCACTCAAGACCTTGGAGGGAACTCGTGACCGACAAGCGATCCGCCACCGTCTGGACGTTCGTCGTGACGTCCATAACGGCGTTCATGGTGGCCCTGGACAACCTGGTGGTCACCACCGCACTTCCCCAGATCCGCGACGACCTCGGGGCGGGCCTGGAGGGCCTGGAATGGGTGGTGAACGCCTACACGCTGCCGTTCGCGGTGTTGCTGCTGACCGGCGCCGCACTCGGCGACCGGCTCGGGCGGCGGGCCGTGTTCGCCACCGGGCTCGGGGTGTTCACCCTGGGCAGCCTCGGCGCGGCGCTCGCCCCGTCCATCGAGGCGCTCATCGCCGCCCGGGCCATGCAGGGCGTCGGCGCGGCGCTGGTCCTGCCACTGAGCCTGACGCTGCTGTCGGCGGCGGTCCCACCCGAGCGCCGGGGCGCCGCGCTCGGCGTGTGGGGGGCGATGTCCGGGCTTGCCGTGGCCGTCGGGCCCCTGGTCGGTGGCGCGATCACCGAGGGGGCGAGCTGGCAGTGGATCTTCTGGCTGAACGTGCCGATCGGCCTGGTGACGGTCCCGCTCGCGCTGCGCAGGCTCACGGAGTCCCGCGGGCCGGCCGGACGGCTGGACCTGCCGGGGGTCGCGATCATCTCCGCCGGGCTGCTCGGCGTCACACTCGGGCTGGTCCGCGGTGAGAGCCACGGGTGGACGAGCCCGGCCGTCCTGACGTCACTGCTGGCCGGCGCGGCCGGGGTCGGCGCCTTCATCGCCTGGGAGCGGCGCGTGGCCCGGCGCGGCGGGAGCCCCATGCTGCCGATGGCCCTGTTCCGCCGCCGCGGGTTCGCGGCGGTGAACGCCGTGTCGCTGCTGTTCTCGGTCGGCATGTTCGGGTCGATCTTCCTGTTGGCGCAGGCCCTGCAGAACGTCTTCGACTACTCGCCCCTCGAGGCCGGCATCCGCACGCTGCCCTGGACGGCGATGCCCCTGCTGATCGCCCCGATCGCCGGACCGCTCTCGGATCGGATCGGCGGGCGCCCGCTGATCGTGGCCGGTATGGCGATCGAGGCCGTGAGCCTGGCCTGGCTCGCGACGATCCTGGACACCGGGGCCGACTACGCCGGGCTCGTCCCGCCCTTCGTCCTGGCCGGTGTGGGCATGGCGCTGTTCTTCGTTCCGGTCGCGTCGGTGGCCCTCGGTTCGGTCCCGGCGGAGCAGGAGGGTCTCGCCTCCGGCACGAACAACGCGATGCGCGAGCTCGGCGGCGTCCTGGGGGTCGCGGTGCTGGCCTCGGTCTTCGCCGCGAACGGCGGCTACGGGAGCCCGGGGGCGTTCGTGGACGGCACCCGGCCCGCGCTGTGGGTGGGGGCGGCCGTCCTGCTCACCGCCGCGGCAGTGGCCACGCTGCTGCCGTCGCCCACGAGGACGGCAGCGCCCGCGAGGACGGCAGCATCCGCGACGCCTGCGGCACCCGCCACGCCCGCGGCAGCCGCCACGCCCGCGGCACCCCGGGCCCTGCCCGTGGTCGGCCGGCCGTCGTCCGTCTGAAGCGGGTCCGGGTACGGATCACCGACCACGGTGATCCGTACCCGGACGTCGTTTGCGCCCGCCTGCGGAGAATCGATACTCGGCGGCGCGATCAGTAGCTGGATCCCACCGATTCGCCCCGGTTCACGGCATCAGTCGGAACAGGCCACCGACAAAAACCCACCCGGCGCATCAGGCCGCCGAAGCCCCCCAGGACAAAAGCATCACCGGCCGCTTCAACGCTGAGCGTCACCTCCGGCGAAAAAGCTGGGGCGCCACAGTTTCCTGAACTCCGCCCGTAGGACACCCGATCGATGATCCGAATACGGAGGACATCGCTCTGGGCACCTCACCGGTCACGCTTCCGATCATTGACGGTGCGGAACGGCGACATTCCCACGCCGGTGCGCGGGTCAGCGGTTACTCGGCGCCGGCTGGGCGACGGCCGCGGCGCCCCCGGCCCGTGGGCCGGCCTGGCCCGACCCGGCGAGGTCCTCCGGCCTACTGGCGACCGCCTCGCCACGCGGGCGCAGCGCCACCCCGACCAGCGCCCAGACGATGTCGGCGACCGTGGCGAGCAGGCGCGCGACAAGAGCGATCAGCGTCGACGGGCCACTCGGCAGCGCCGGGGCCAGGGCAAGCACCAGTACGGCCTCGCGCACGCCCGCGCCCGCGGGCAGGACGAGCACCAGGAAGCCCGCGGTCCAGGCCAGGGCGTAGGCGCCGACGCACAGCGCCACCAGCCGGGCGCCGCCGACCTCCGGCTGCAGGTCACGGACCAGCAGCCAGGTCCCCACGCCGTAGCAGGCGAAGCTGCCCAGCAGCCAGCCGGCGCCGACGGCGATGGGGCGGGCGGTCAGCGGCTCGGTCAGCGGCGGGCGGCGCAGCAGCCGGAACGCGACCGCCAGCAGTCTGGCGAGCACCGGAGGGTAGAGCACCACCGCGAAGACGGGCACCACCGCCAGCGCCCACCAGTAGTCGGCGAGCGCGTCGCGGGAGGAGAAGGGCAGGGTGACGGCCGCAGCCAGACCGCCGCAGGGCACCGCCAGCGCGAGCACCACAAGACTCGCCAGGGCCGACTTCGGCCGGGAGACCCCGTAGTCGCGGGAGAGCTCCATCTGGGCGAGGACGGGCCACACACTGCCCGGAATGTACTTACCGATCTGGCCGACGCAGAAGATCCGGACGGCGGCGCGCAGCGGCAGCAGCGCACCGAGCCCGGCGAGCACGGCACGCCAGGACAGGACGGTGGCGCCGACCGCGAGCGTCGTCGCCACGCCGGAGCCGACGACACCGAGAACGGTCAGGTCGCCCAGCGAGTCCCGGACGTCGTTCCACTGGCCGACCAGCGCCACGACCAGAAGCGCGGCGGCGAGCACCAGGGCTGCGCGGACCACCCACCACCGCACGCCCCGACGGGCGGCGGGGGCAGCCGGTTCCTCCGCCGGGCGGGCCTCGTCGGGGCCCGCCGCCGGTGCGACGGCGGGCCCACGCACGACGTCCCCGCCAGCCATGGCGGACGGGGATTCGCGGTGCGCGGGACGCCGACTCACCGGGTCAGCCTAAGGCGTCCACCGGACGGCACCCGCGCCGGGCGCACACGGGCGCGACCCGGCCCCGCGCCGGTCAGGCCTGGCCGGTCCAGGCCCGGCCGGTCGTGACCGGCCGAGCGGGCCCTGCCGGTCAGGCCCGGCCGGTCAGGCCTGACCGCCGCCGGCGGGGGTCTGGTTGGACTCGTCCGCGCCGACCTCGTCGCCCATGAGGGCGTGCTGGCGCTTGGCGACCGCCTCGATCACCTTGCGGGCCAGGTCCTGCGGGGCGAGGCCGACCTCGGCCAGCACGTCGTCGCGCTTGCCGTGGTCGAGGAAGCGCTGGGCGACCCCGAACTCACGCACCGGGACGTCGACGTCGGCGTCCCGCAGCAGCTGCGCGACGCAGGCACCGACGCCACCGACCCGCCCGTTGTCCTCGACGGTGACGACGAGGTCGTGGTCACGGGCGAGGTCGACCAGCGCCGGGTCGAGCGGCTTGACCCACCGCGGGTCGACCACGGTGATGCCGATGCCCTGGCTGGCGACACGCTCGGCGACGTCCAGACAGGTCGGGGCCATCGCGCCGATCGAGACGAGCAGCACCTCGCGGTGCCGCGCGGCCGCCGGCGCCCGGTAGAGGACGTCGACCCCGCCGACCTGGTCGATCGCCGGGGAGTCCGCGGCGACCTTGCCCTTGGGGTAACGCACGACCGTCGGGCCGTCGGTGTTGGAGACCGCCTCGTCGAGCTCGGCGCGCAGGGTCGCGGCGTCACGCGGGGCGGCGATCGCCAGACCCGGCACGACCTGCAGGAAGGACATGTCCCACATGCCGTTGTGGGACGCGCCGTCCTCGCCGGTGATCCCGGCGCGGTCGAGCACGAAGGTCACCGGCTGGCGGTGCATGGCGACGTCCATGAGGACCTGGTCGAAGGCGCGGTTCAGGAACGTCGCGTAGATACACACGACGGGCTTGAGACCGCCCATGGCCAGGCCGGCGGCCGAGGTGACCGCGTGCTGCTCGGCGATGCCGACGTCGAAGACCCGGTCCGGGAAGGCCTTGGCGAACGACTTCAGGCCGACCGGCTGGAGCATCGCCGCGGTCATGGTGACCACGTCGGGCCGCTCGGAACCGATCCGGACGATCTCCTCGGAGAAGATCGAGGTCCAGGTGGCGCCCTTGGCTGCCGACTTCGGCTTACCGGTCAGCGGGTCGATGACGCCGACGGCGTGGAAGTTGTCGGCGTCGTCCTGCTCGGCCGCCGGGTACCCGAAGCCCTTGCGGGTCATGGCGTGGACGATCACCGGGCCACCGAAGTCCTTGGCCCGGCGCAGCGCCGACTCCATGGCGACCACGTCGTGGCCGTCGACCGGGCCGACGTACTTCAGCCCGAGGTCCTCGAACATGCCCTGCGGGGTGACGACGTCCTTGATGCCCTTCTTGATGCCGTGCAGGGCGTCGAACAGCGGCGCGCCGACGAGCGGGGTGCGGCCCAGCACCTGCTTGACGACGTCCAGGACCTGCTCGTACTCGGGCGCCAGGCGCAGCGACGCGAGGTGGTCGGCGAGGCCGCCGATGGTGGGTGAGTAGGACCGGCCGTTGTCGTTGACGACGATGACGACCTGCCGGTCGCTGGCGGCGATGTTGTTCAGCGCCTCCCAGCACATTCCGCCGGTCAGCGCCCCGTCGCCGACGACCGCGACGACGGCCCGGTTCTCCCCGCGCAGCTCGTAGGCGCGGGACAGCCCGTCGGCGTACGACAGCGCCGTGGAGGCGTGCGAGTTCTCGATGATGTCGTGCTCGGACTCGGCCTGGCTCGGGTAGCCGGAGAGCCCGCCGCGCTGACGGAGGCGGTCGAACTGCTCCCGGCGGCCGGTCAGAATCTTGTGAACATAGGACTGGTGGCCCGTGTCCCAGAGGACACGGTCGAATGGTGAATCGAACACTCGGTGGATTGCGAGAGTCAGTTCTACAGCGCCCAGATTCGGCCCTAGGTGGCCGCCTGTGCGGGCAACCGCGTGGATGAGGAAATCACGGATCTCAGCCGCGAGCGTCACCAGCTCCTCATGGTCGAGGCGCTTGACGTCCTGCGGGCTGTCGATCGTCGACAGAAGCGACACGGCGTGCTCTCCCTCCCCCGAAAGGGGATCGGTCCGGGTCCGGCAAAGTCTACGCAGGGCACCCCGGGCTCCGCAGACAGGCTCCCGACATGTGAGCTGCCCGAAGAGCGTCAGATATTTCGCCGGGTCGCGGTAGAATCCACCTCCCCGTTGTCGGTAATGTGCGACGAGTAGTCGGTGAAGAGAGCCCGGGAACCAGGCATGACGCGTCGGAGGGCCTGGCGTGCGGCCCCACGCCGGGCCGCTCCCGACGCCACAAGGGCCCGCCGGCGGGGCTTTTTTCCCGGGCCGGCGGGCCCTTCGCACGAACGCTGCTGGGTCTGTCATCTTGTTGTCACGTCGCCGTCACATGTGAACGGCCGTTATGGGCACCCCTGATCGGCTCGCTCGCGATTACACACGGTCAGCGCCGTTGGGGACTCGGGCGGCTCACCCGCGGCCACTCGCCTGCCTCCCCCGGCGCGCGGCCGCGTCCAGAAGCACCGCGGCGAGCAGGACCGACCCGGTGATGATGAACTTGACCGACTGGTCGAGACCGAGCAGGTCCATCCCGTTGGCGATCGAACCGATCACCAGGATGCCGAGCAGCGCCGACCAGGCTCGACCGCGCCCGCCGAACAGGCTCGTCCCGCCGATCACCGCCGCGGCGATCGCGTTGAGCAGCGTGTCGCTGCCGCCGGAGGCCTGCGTGACGCTCGTCAGCCGCGCGGCGGCGAGGACACCGCCGACGCCGGCCAGGCAGGACGCGGCGGCGAACGCCGAGACGCGCAGCGCGCGCACGTTGATGCCGGCCCTGCGCGCCGCTTCGACGTTGCCGCCGACGGCGTACAGGTGGCGGCCGTAGCTGGTGCGCCGCGAAACCAGGTCCACCAGCAGCACCAGGCAGCCGAAGATCAGCAGCGCCAGCGGCAGCCCGCGGTCGTCGTTGAGGATCGCCACCGCCGCGATGAGCGCGCCGCCCACGACGACCATCCGCACCGCGACCTCCGCGATCGGGCGGGGCCGCAGCCCGGCCCGACGGCGGCCGCGGACCTCGGCGAGCTGGGCACCGGCATACCCGGCCACGGCGATCCCGGCGATCACCCATCCGGTGGCGTCGGTGAAGAAGGTGGACGTCAGCTTCGTGATCTCGCTGTCCGGCAGGTTGAGCGATCCGTCCCGGCCGAGCACCTTGAGCTGCACGCCCTGCCAGGCGATGAAGCCCGCCAGCGTCACGACGAAGGACGGGACGCCGAACACGGCGAACAGGCTGCCCTGCAGGGCACCTACGGCGGCGCCGACGACCAGCGCGGCCACGATCGCCAGAACCGGCGCCCACCCGTGGCGCACCGACAGCACCGCCATGACCGACGCGCACAGCCCACTGACCCAGCCGACCGACAGGTCGATCTCGCCGAGCAGCAGGACGAGGAAGACGCCGGTGGCGATCGTCCCGGTCGCGGCGACCTGCAGTGCGAGGTTCGTGAGGTTGTAGGAGGTGAGGAAGTTCGAGTTCTGGAACTGGAAGATCGTCCAGATCACGACGAGCCCGACGATGACCGGTAGCGAGCCGAGCTCGCCCGCGCGCACGTGGCGCAGCGCCGAGTCCGCCAGGCCGCGCAGGCCCGGGCCGGCGAAGAGCAGGCGCGGGTCGACCGCCGCGTCACCCCGCCCGGGCGCGACGACACCGACCGCCCCCGCGGCGGGAACCGGCTGGGCGGGGTTCGACTGGGCGGAGCCGGCTGCGGGCTCGGCGGCGCCGGGCGCGAGCTCACTCATCGCGAACGCACCTCCGCCCGGCCCGTCCCGTGGGCCGTGTCGGCGCCGGTGATCGCGGCCACGACGTCCTCCCGGGAGGCGGAGCCGATGTCGAACGTGCCGGCGTTGCGGCCGAGCCGGAGCACCGCGACGCGGTCGCACACGGCGAAGACGTCCGCGAGGTTGTGGCTGATCACGAGTACGGCCAGGCCGCGCTCGCGCAGCCGGACGATGAGGTCGAGCACCTGCTCGGTCTGCGCCACGCCCAGCGCGGCGGTCGGCTCGTCGAGCAGGACCACCGCCGGATCACCGAGCAGCGAGCGCGCGATCGCGACGGACTGCCGCTGGCCGCCGGACAGCGACGCCACCGGGATGCGCACGCTCGGGATGCTCACCGCCAGGGTGCGCAGGAGGTCCAGCGCGCTGCGCTCCATGCCGATCTCGTCGAGCGCGCCGGCGAACCGGCCCAGCCGGCGGCGCCGCTCGCGGCCGAGGAAGAGGTTGTTGACGACGTCGAGGTTGTCGCAGAGCGCGAGATCCTGGTAGACGGTCGCGATCCCGAGAGCCACCGCGTCCTGCGGGCGCTCGAGGCGTGCCGGGCGGCCGGCGAACCAGATCTCCCCGCCGGTCGGCGGCGAGACGCCGGAGATGCACTTGACCAGCGTGGACTTGCCGGCGCCGTTGTCGCCGACGAGGGCGAGCGCCTCCCCGGCGCGCAGGTCCAGGTCGACGTCGGTGAGCGCCTGCACCGCGCCGAAACGCTTGGAGATCCCACGTAGGGACAACACCAGATCGGACATGACGGGCCCGTGCCTTCCAGGAACAGCCACGAGGGGATCCGCGGTGAGCCGCCGGCAAAGCAGCTCACCGCGGATCCCGGGGACGGGACGCGAGGTCAGGAGATGCCGGCGGACGCGCAGGCCGTCGCGTACGTGCCGGCACACAGGTCGGCCTTGGCGAGGAAGCCGTCCTTCACCACCGTCTCGGCGACGGTGTCCCGGGTGACCGCGACCGGTTCCAGCAGGACGGAGGGAACCTGACCGTTGCCGTTGTCGACGCGCCCGGTCGCGATCGTGTCGACGGGCTCACCGCGCAGCAGCGCGAGCGCCAGGTCGGCCGCCTGCTCCGCCTCGGGGCGGATGGCCTTGTAGACGGTCATGTGCTGATCTCCGGCGAGTACGCGCTGTACCCCGGCGAGTTCGGCGTCCTGGCCGGTGACGGGCGGCAGCGGCGTCACGTTCGCCCGGCGCAGCGCGGCGACCACGGCGCCGGCCATGCCGTCGTTCGCGGCGTAGACCCCGACGATGTTCTCCCGGCCGACGGTGGTGATCGCCTGGTCCATCTCCCGACCGGCGGTGTCGGGAGACCAGTCGGGGGTGAACGTGTCGAAGCCGATCGTCACCTTGCCCTCCAGGACCGACAGCGCGCCGTCCTTGAACTGCTGGGCGTTCGGGTCGTCCTGCGAGCCGTTGATCATGATGACCTTGCCGGCGCCGGCCCGGTCGCCGATCGCGTCGAGGAGCGACTGGCCCTGCAACTGGCCGACCTTCTCGTTGTCGAAGGAGACGTAGGCGTCGACGGGCGCCTTCTGGATGAGCCGGTCGTAGGAGACCACGCGCACGCCACGGTCCCGCGCGTTGCGGGCGATCACCGCCGCGGCCTCGCCGTCCACCGGGTCCAGGACGAGGACCTTGGCGCCGTTGGTCATGGCCTGCTCGGCCTGGTTCTGCTGGGCGGCCGAGTCCTGGTCGGCGTTCGAGTACAGCACCTTGCAGTCGGGGCAGATCTTCGCCATCCGCGCCTCGAAGTAGGGGCGGTCGGCCGATTCGTAGCGGGTCGTCTGGGTCTCGGGTAACAGGAGCGCGATGGTTCCGCTCTCGGATCCTCCCTGGGGCGCCTCGTCATCGGACGAGTCCGACGTGCATCCCACGGCGGCCAGCACGACCATGACCGCCACCGACGCGGCCGCGAAAAGGCGACCTCGCCGTCTCCCCGCATGGCCGCGCATCCGACCGCGCCGAGGTACCCCGTCGTCGAGCGAGTTGTCTGCCACGCGCCCCTCCCGAGTTCGCTGCTGCGTGCCGGAGCGAACCGGTCACGCTCTGGTGGCAGTCTGCGGAGAGGATGACTTTGTCGTCAAGACTTGAATACAAGGATTAGGTCCGCAAAGTTTCTCATTCATGTTCCGATGGCATCACGACCCGAAGGAACAGATCGGCGACTCAGGGTCGCGGCGGTGGGGCCGGAACACGCCCTGAGCTGGTACTCCGGAGCTGGGCCTGCGCGGACGCGCCCGTCAGGCCGGAGGGGTCAGCGCGGCGCCGGTCAGGATTGGCGCCCGGTCAGCGCGGGATCGGCTCGCCCTCGCGCAGCACCAGCGCGAGGGCGCCGAGGACCTCCGCACGCTCGCCGAGCACGCCGGCCACGATTGTCGGGACGGCCGCCGGAACGGCGAAGCGGTGCACCACCTGGCGCATCGGTTCCAACAGGGTCTCCCCCGCCGCCGCGAGGTCGCCGCCCACGACGATCATCTGGGGGTTCAGCAGGTTGCACAGGTTCGCGGCCGCGTTCCCGATGGCCCGGCCGGCGTCCGAGACCACGCGGGCGCATCCCGCGTCACCGGCGACCGCGCGGTCGATCATCCCGCGCACGGTGAGGTCCGGCCCGTGGCTCGTGCGCAGCGACTCGAGCAGCACCGACGTTCCGACGATCGTCTCCAGGCAGCCGCGGTTTCCGCAGCGGCAGACCGAGCCGTTCTCGTCCAGCGTGGTATGCCCGATCTCGCCCGCGGTTCCCGCTCCGCCGCGGTGGACGCGCCCGTCGATGACCAGGCCGGAGCCGACGCCGGTGGAGGCCTTGAGGTAGGCGAGGTCGCGGACGCCCTGGCCGGCGCCCCAGTGCAGTTCGGCGAGGGCACCGAGGTTGGCGTCGTTGTCGACCCGGACGGGCAGCCCGAGCCGCTCCGACATCTGCGCGGCGGCGGGCACGCCGACCCATCCGGGCAGGATCGCCGAGGATCCGACGGCGCCGGTGACCGCGTCGATCGGGCCGGGCAGGCCCATGCCCACGCCGACCACGTCCGCCCGGTCGACGGTGAGCCGCCCGAGCAGGTCGTCGACCAGCCGGCCGGCCGTCGCGATGCCCTCCTGGGCCTGGTGATCGACGTCGATGTCGACGACGTCCTCGGCCAGCACCTCGTGCGCGAGGTCGCCGATGGCGACCCGCAGGTGGCGGTGGCCGAAGTCGAGCCCGATCACGACTCCGGACCGCCGCGACAGCGACACCCGGACCGCCCGCCGCCCGCCGCTCACCGCGGGACGCGCGTCGACGTCCCCACTCTCGCGGAGCTCACCGACGATGTTGGAGACGGTCGCCGGGGACAGCCCGGTCAGCCGCGCGATCTCCGCCTGGGCGAGGCTGCCCTCCCGCCGCAGCACGCCCAGGACCCGGTCCCGGTTGGCGGCGCGCAGCGACGACTGGGAGCCGGGCGGCGTTCGGGGCATGAACACAAAGCCTTGCGGCGCGGCCACGTGGCCGTCAACGGTCATCGCGGTAGCGCCGTGCTGCCCGTGCCTGGCCGGGCCGGCTCCACGGAGCCGGCCGCGTCCTCGGAGCCGGCCGCGTCCTCGGAGCCGGTCGCGCCCGCGGCACCGGTCGCGCCCGCGGGCGCGGGCTCCAAGGTCGCCACGCACTCCACGTGCGAGGTCATCGGGAACAGGTCGAACGCGCGGAGCTCGGTGAGCCGATACCCCTCGCCCGCCGCGACCGCCACGTCCCGCGCGAGCGCGGCGGGGTCGCAGGCCACGTAGACGACCCGGCGCGGCCGGTGCGCGAGGAGCTCGGTCATGACCTCACGACCCGCGCCGGTCCGCGGCGGGTCGAGCACCGCGACGTCCACCGCCCGCCGGGCCGGGCCGGGCGTGGCGCCGCCGGCCGGGAGGCCGTCGGCGGGCGCGGCCGGCTGGTCCGCCGCGCCGACGAGGCCGCGGACCGTCGCCGGGGTCACCCGCAGGGAACGCAGCGACACCCAGGGCAGATCCGCCAGGCTCCGCGCGGCGGAGCGGACGGCGGCCTCGTCGGATTCCAGCGCGATGACCCGCCCGGTCGGTCCGACCGCCTCGGCGAGGAACGCGGCGAACAGCCCCGCCCCGCAGTACAGGTCGAGGGCCGTGTCCCCCGCCGCGGCCGCGGCCGCCTCGCGCACCGCGGCGACCAGCGTCGCCGCGGCGGCCGGGTGGACCTGCCAGAAGACCCCCGGCTCCAGCCGGAACTCGCGGCCTTCGACCGTCTCGACCACCTCGACCGGCGCCGGCTCGCCGCGGTCAGGACCGGGGCCCTCGGCGTCGGCGGCGAGGCCGGTCTCGGTGACGCGCCACCCGCCGGACCGCGTCGAGTACGCCACGGCGTCGCCGGGCATCGCCACAAGCTCCACCGCCTGGCCGGTCACCTCGGGCGAGCCGTCGCCGGTCAGGAAGACCGGGTCGGCGATCACCCGGGCGAGCAGCGGATGAGCGATCTTGCAGTCGGGAGTGGGCACCACCTCGTGGGAGCGGTGCGCGCGCAGCCCGACGCCGCCGTCGGGCGTCCGCGAGAAGCGCATCCTGGTGCGCCAGCCCAGCCCGTCGGGCCCCTCCGACGGCAACGCCTCGACCAGCACGGCGCGCTCGAGGCCGGCCAGCCGCCGCAGCGCGTCCTCGACCACCCGTGCCTTGAGCCGGCGCTGCGCGGCGGGCGTGGCGTGCTGCCAGTCGCACCCTCCGCACCCGCCGGGACGCGCGTGCGGGCAGGGGGGCGCCACCCGGTCCGGGGAGGCGACGAGGATCTCGACGGCGTCGGCGCGCCAGTAACGGTCGTGGGAGACGTCGGTGATCCGGACCCGTACCCGCTCGCCGGGCAGCGCGTGACGCACGAACACGACCCGACCGCCGGCGCGGGCCACACAGAGCCCACGGTGCGCGACCGGGCCGACGTCAAGCTCCACCAGTTCGCTGGGCGGGACGGGGACGGGACGCGTCACCCCGCCCACCCTGTCGGTCCGGTCTCGATCGGCCCGCTCCGGCCGGTCCCGGCTGGTATCGCCGGCGCGGTCCCGGGCGGCGTCGCCGGCGCGGTGCCGGACCGGCCGTCCGGTCCGCTCCGCCGTGCCGTCCGGTGCCGTGGGGTGTCGCCTGGTCCCGCTGGACGGCCGCGCCGGGCGCCCGCTCACGGGGCATCCCCGGGCGGCGCCGCGTTTGAACTGGCCGGCGGGTTCGCGGTCACGGCGGCGTCACCGCCACCAGCGCTCCCCGGCCCCGGCCCCCGGTGCCCGGGCCGGAAGTGCCCGGGCGGGGCCGCGCTGCCCCGTCTGACCGCGCCCGCGCCGACCGACTCCTGCCTGGTCTGCGCGTGCGAGCTGGACGCGAGCTGCCACGGGACACTGATCATCATCACCCCGGGCTGGAAGAGCAGCCGGGCCTTGAGCCGCAGCGCGCTCTGGTTGTGTAGCAGGTGCTCCCACCAGCGCCCGACGACGTACTCCGGGACGAACACCGCGGTCACGTCGCGCGGGCTCTCCCGCCGGATGCGGGCGACGTAGTCGAGGACCGGGCGGGTCACCTCCCGGTACGGCGACGCCAGTACAACGAGATCGATCTTGATACCGCGTTCCTCCCAGGCCTGGCGCAGCCGTTCCGTCTCGGCCGGGTCGACGGCCACGGTGACGGCGACCAGCGTGTGCGGCTTCGTGGCCTTCGCGTAGGCCAGCGCGCGCAGGGTCGGCGCGTGCATCTTGCTGACCAGGACCACCCCGTGCACCCGGGACGGCAGGGTCGGCGGCCCGGGCTCGGGCGTCAGCTCGGTGGCGACCCGGTCGTAGTGCCGGTGGATGGCCTGCATGCCCAGGTAGATCACCGGGATCGCGATGCAGACGATCCAGGCCCCGCGGGTGAACTTGGTGAGCAGCACGAGGATGAGCACGGCCCCGGTCAGGCACGCCCCGAGGAAGCTGATGGCCTGGTAGCGGCGGATCCTGCGGCGCATGCTCGCGTCCAGCGGCACGCCGCCGGCCAGCGGGTCACCATTCCGCTCGCCACCGTGCTCGGCCCTCCGCCCGCCGCCCGCCACCAGCGGGGCGGAGCCGTCGGGAGCGGCCGGGTCGGATTCGCGCAGCAGGCGCGCCCAGTGCCGGACCATCCCGGTCTGGCTGAGGGTGAACGAGATGAACACACCGAGGATGTAGAGCTGGATCAGCGCCGTGACCTGCGCGTCGAACACGACGATGAGCAGGATCGCGAACCCGGCCAGCAGCACGATCCCGTTGGAGTAGGCGAGCCGGTCGCCGCGGGTGTGCAGCTGGCGGGGCAGGTAGCCGTCGCGCGCGAGGATCGAGCCGAGCACCGGGAAGCCGTTGAAGGCGGTGTTGGCCGCCAGAATGAGGATGAGCGTGGTCACCGCGGCCACGTAGATGAAGCCCACCGAGCCGTCCCCGAACACCGCGGCCGCGATCTGGGCGACGACGGTCCGCTGCTCGCCGTGCGCCCCGATGAGGTCCGCCGGGTTCTCGGCGATGTGGACGTCCGAGATGAGGGCCAGCGCCGTCACGCCGACGAACATGGTGACGGCGATGACGCCCATCATCAGCAGCGTGGTGGCGGCGTTGCGGCTCTTCGGCCGACGGAAGGCGGGCACGCCGTTGCTGATCGCCTCGACACCCGTCAGCGCCGTGCAGCCCGACGCGAAGGCGCGCAGAACCAGGAAGAGCAGGGCCAGGCCGGCGAAGTTCTGCTCCGCGTGGACCTCATAACCGGCGCTCTCGGCCCGCGGTGCGTCCCCGAAGACGGTCTGCACCAGCCCCGTCACGATCATCACGAGGATGCCGAGGATGAACGCGTAGGACGGCGCGGCGAACGCCGACCCGGACTCACGCACACCGCGCAGGTTGACCAGCGTGAGCAGCACGACCAGGAGGCTGGCGATGAGCACCTTGTGCTCGGCGAGCCCCGTCGCCGCCGATGTCAGGTTCGCGACACCCGCGGACACCGACACGGCGACGGTGAGCACGTAGTCCACCAGCAGGGCACTGCCGACCATCAGGCCGGCGCGGGGGCCGAGGTTGACCGAGGCCACCTCATAGTCGCCGCCGCCGCTGGGGTAGGCGTGCACGTTCTGCCGGTACGACGCCACCACGGTCAGCATGAGGATCACGACCGCGCCCGCGATCCACGGCGTGTAGTGCAGCAGCGTGAGTCCGCCGAGCGCGAGGACGAGAAGGATCTCCTCCGACGCGTAGGAGACCGATGAGAGCGCGTCGCTGGCGAACACGGGGAGCGCGACCCGCTTGGGCAGCAATGTCTCACCGAGTCGGTCCGAGCCGATGGGGCGACCGACGAATCCGCGCTTCAGTCGGTCTGTGAGCGCCACGCGGCGATGCTACCGACCCCGATCCCACCTCCCCAGTGTGTGTGACGTGGCGCACTCCAACCCGGCCATAGCGACACACGTGCCCGATGAGCTGCCAGGACGGGTGGCCGACAGACATCGACCGGGCAACCCCGATCGGACTACGCTCACCTCCCGTGCACGTCGTGATCCTCGGCTGCGGCCGGGTCGGCTCATCCCTGGCTGGTGCCGTCGAGCGGCTCGGCCACTCGGTGGCCGTCATCGACCAGAACCCGGCCGCGTTCAATCGCCTGTCGGCCGGCTTCGGCGGACGGGCGGTGACCGGCATGGGCTTCGACCGGGACACCCTCGTCGAGGCCGGCATCGCCGGGGCGGCCGCGTTCGCCGCGGTCTCCAGCGGGGACAACTCGAACATCATCTCCGCCCGGGTCGCCCGGGAGATGTTCGGCGTGGAGCGGGTGGTGGCCCGCATCTACGACCCCCGGCGGGCCGAGGTCTACGAACGCCTCGGCATCCCCACCGTCGCCACGGTGCGCTGGACGCGCGACCAGATCCTCGGTCGTCTCGTCCCGGACGCCGTCACCCCCGAGTGGACGGACACGTCCGGCTCGGTGCTGCTCACGGCGGTCACGCCGGCGCGCGGCTGGGTGGGACGGCGGCTCGCCGAGCTGGAGGCCCGGGCCGAGGTCAGGGTGGCGTGCGTGACCCGGTTCGGCGACGGCCTGCTCCCCGACGGGCGGACCATGGTGCAGGACGGCGACGTCCTGCACATCGCGGTCGCCAAGGCGCGGGCCGCCGAGGCGGACGCGATCATCCGCACCGGCCCCGACCACGACTGACGACGCGGGCACCACTGGCGACGCCGGCACGACTGACGACGAGAGACGAGGACCTGCGATGACCGCGGATCCGGACGCGCGTACCGGGGGCACCGAACAGGACGGGGCCGCCGAGCGGAGCGGGACGGCGAACCGGCGGGTGGCGATCGCGGGCGCCGGCAAGGTCGGCCGCTCGATCGCCGCGGAACTGCTGGAGAACGGCTCCGAGGTGCTCATCATCGAGCGCGACCCGAACAAGATCCGCCGGGACGCGCTGCCCGCGGCGGACTGGCTGCTCGCCGACGCCTGCGAGCTGTCCTCCCTCGACGGCGCCGGCCTGGACTGCTGCGCGGTGATGGTCGCCGCCACCGGCGACGACAAGGTCAACCTCGTGGTCTCGCTGTTGGCGAAGACCGAGTTCGGCGTGCCCAGGGTGGTCGCGCGGGTCAACCATCCCAAGAACGAGTGGCTGTTCACCGAGTCCTGGGGCGTCGACGTGGCGGTGTCCGCGCCGCGCATGCTGACCGCGCTGGTCGAGGAGGCGGTGAGCGTCGGTGACCTGGTGCGCCTGATGAAGTTCCGCCAGGGCGACGCCTCCCTCGTCGAGCTCACCCTGACCGCGGACGCGCCCGTCGTGGGCCGGCGGCTGGGCGACGTCGACCTCCCGCCGGACTCCGCCGTCGTCGTGATCCTGCGGGACGGCAACGCTGTGGTCCCGTCACCGGACAGCACGCTCGAGCCGGGCGACGAGGTGCTGGCCGTCGCGACCACGAGCGAGGCCGAGGAGAGCCTCGCGGCGCTGCTCGGCGCCGTCCCCGCCGACGCCAGCCGGAACCAGCGCGTCTCCGGGGTGCTCTAGCCGATCCCGGTCGTCGCGCCGGGGGCGCGGCGCGGTCTGTCAGTCGTTCGGGATGCCCGCGGCGAGCTGGCCGGGTTCGCCGGTCTGACCGTCCTCCCCGGACGGCTCGTCCTCCGCCAGCGGGGCGAGGCGCCGGACGATCGCGAAGGTGGCCAGCACGGCCGCGCCGAACAACGGCAGACCCAGCACGATGTTCGCCGCCGCGAGCCAGCCGGACTCCCCCGCGAGGTAGAGCACGCCCTGGATCGCGAACCGCGCCGCGAACACCGCGATCCAGACGAAGGTGGCCCAGACCGCCGCCCGCCGGACGGACGGTGTCTCCCGCCAGTTGGAGTACCGCTGGTCGAAGCCGGCCATCACGTAGCCGCCGACGGGACGCCCGACGAGGACCGAGCCGAGGCCGACGACGGCGCAGACGGCGTTCTTCGCTATCGAGGGCAGGAAGAAGCCCTCGGCGCTGCCCGTCCGGGAGGCTATGAAGGCGGCGAACCCGACCGCGAAGAGCCCGGAGAACGCCTGCTGGACGGGCTCGTGTCGCACCACCCGCAGGACCACGAGCCCGGCCGCCGCCGCGATCGCGACGACGATCCCCGCCGTCAGGCCGGCCTCGGCGTTGACGGTGACGAACGCCACCGTCGGAATGGCGCTGTCGATGATTCCGCGCGGGCCGCCCACCGCCTCTGCCAGCGTGACCGGTGGCTCACCACCGGTGCCGCGGCCGCCGGACCCACCGGACCGGCCACCGAACCCACCGGCCCGGCTGGCGATCCCACCGGCCCGGCCACCGGCGTCGTCGTGCCCGGCCGGGAGGCCAGGGCCCGCCCCCGGTACCGCGACGCCGTCGACCGGGGTCACGGCCGCTCCGCCGGGGTCGCCCGGACCCGTCGCCGGGTTCGGCACTGACGGATCCTGCGGAGACGCTGGTGGCATGGGCGGTGTAGTCCTGTCGCCGGGCGCCACTCAGGCGCTGGTCGAGGAGGCTGGCAGCAGCTCGTAGCGGGGATTGAACATCGTGGTCCGCTCGTCGCGCACGACGACCCGACCGGATGCCTTGACCGATCGACCGGCCTCTATGCCCGCGATGTGCTTGCGGCCGAGGAACACGAGAGTCACGGTGCCGCTTCCATCATAGAGGTCGACCTCCAGACTCGGTGCCCCCGAACGCGCCCGGACGGTTACCGAACGTATGGATCCGGCGACGCACGCCTCCTCGCGGTCCCGACAGGCGTGCATCGGGTCCGCGCCGACGGCGACCGACGCCTGCCGCAGCTCCTCGTCCTCAAGTTCCTGGTTGTCCGCTGTCAGCCGGTGGAACCGTCGTCCCAACCAGCCGCGCCCCTCGCCCACGGCTCCTCCGATCATCGAACCGCTCCCGAAGCCGGGCGACGGAATCCGAAACCTGGGACGTCACCGGACCGGCGGGTGGGAATCCCACCACGAGCCCACGCATCGGCGCCCTGAACCGGGATTATGAGGTGGACGGACCACCCGCCACCACCGATCGCGCCCATGATGGGACAGCCGGCGAGGGCCCGCCGCGCGCCACGGACTCGTTCCCGTACTGTTTCGGCGCCGTTCCGCCTCCGGTCACCGGCCTCGGCGCGGCGGCCCGACGGGCCGGGAAAGGGTCAGCGGGTCTCGCTGATCCGAACGCCGGGAACCGGGATCGCGGGCCTGGAATCCGAGCGCTGCTCGGCTTCCGCGCCGGGGCCGTCCGGATGCTCGGAGATCTCCTTCGGCAGCCGCAGCGGCAGCGGATCCCGAACGGGCATCGCCGAGTCGCCGCGGACCACGATGATCCCACCGAGCGTCTCGTCGAGCAGCGGCCCGGCCGACGGGTCCTGCCCCGCCGCGCCGGTCACGACGGCCCGCAGGAACCAGCGGGGCCCGTCGACGCCGATCATCCGCCCGGGCACGGTCTCCCCCGGCTGGCTCGTGGGCAGCCGCAGCCGCAGCTCCAGCCCGTACGGGCCCTCGACCTCGCTGCCGCCGGTGTCCCGCACGGTCTCCAGGATCTCCGTGCGGACGTCGTCCCACAGCGGGCTGGTCTTCGGCGCGGCGAACACCGCGAGCTCCATGGCGCTGCGCCCGTCCGTCACGACGACGGTGAGCGGCTTGCCGGTCGACTCCTCCACCTGGAACTGCACCTGGACGCCGCGCAGCGCCGGCACCCGCAGCGCCCCGAGGTCGAGCCTGTGCACGTCGTCGTCGGGCGCCTCCTCGAGGTCGAAGGGGCCGACCAGATCGACGTCGTCCGGCTCCTCCGCCCTCGGGTCGGCCGCCATGACGGCCGACGACCTACGACCCCGACCGAACACCGTGGCCCTCCCTTCGCGGTCCACCGTCGGAGGACCGCCCGAAACCGCCCGTCGACCCGAAGCCGCCCGCGCCCCGGACGGAATCCGGGAGCAGGTCGACCTCGCGGAAGACCGCGTGCTCCACCCGCTGGACCACGAGCTGAGCCACCCGATCCCCACGACGGAGAGCGATGACTTCACTTCGATCGGTGTTTATAAGTATCACCTTGACTTCTCCACGGTAACCGGCATCGACGGTTCCGGGGGCGTTGACCACGGACAGACCGTGTCGCGCGGCCAGTCCGCTGCGGGGATGCACGAAAGCCGCATAACCCTCGGGCAGCGCGACGGAGAGGCCGGTTCCGACGATGGCCCGTTCACCGGGCGCCAGCGTGACGTCCTGCGCGGTCACCAGGTCGGCGCCGGCGTCCGAGGGCTGGGCGTAGGCGGGCAGCGGGAGATCCGGGTCCAGACGGCGGACCAGCACCTCCAGCGTGCCCGCACCGACGGCCGGCTGGCCGGTCGGCGGCACCGAATCACCGGTCGGCTGGCGGGTCGGCGGCTCGGGGCGCTGCGCGCCGGGGACGATGTCGCCGGCCACGCCATCACCGGGCACGGCGTCGGCTGGTGGAACGTAGGCGCGCAGGGCGCCGACAGGAAGCGGGGCGCCGGGTGGCGTGGGGGTGGTCGCGGTCATGATTCTCCTGGGTCGTCCTCACCCGGGCGGGCTGTCCGCGACACTAACGACTCCCCGTGACGAGACGGCCGGCACATGCCGGCGACACGAGGACGACCCGACCTCCGGCGGTCGCGAGGAGGAAACCGCGCGCCGCGGGGTAGGGCGGAAGAGCGATACCAGCTGCGCCCCGGCGAGTCGGGGCGCACGGACGAGAGGTGTGGGGTGGCCGGACCGGCTTCGAAGATGGGATGGAAGATCGTGGGCGGCGCGGCGACCGCGCTCGCCGGCACCGCGGCGAGCAGGGGCGTCACCGCGGCCTACCGGAAGATACGCAAGTCCGACCCGCCGGTGAACCCGGCGGACCCGGAGACCTCCTGGGCGGAGGCGATCGCCTGGGCCGCGCTCTCCGGCCTGGCCATCGGTCTCGGCCGGCTGGCCGCCGAGCGGGTCGCCGCGCGCGGCTGGGCCCGGGCGACGGGCTCCCCGCCCCCCGGCATGCTGCGCCCGGAGATCTCGACCTCGGAGAACTAGGCCGACGGCGGCACCGCTGCGTACAACTGTGGCGGTTGAGTGACATCCACGACTCGCTCAACCGCCACGGATCACCGAACGCCGGGCAGCGGCCTCGGCCGCGGGCCTCGGTCAGTCCAGGCGGCGCAGGTCCTTGCGGAAGCGGCGTCCATTCTCGACGTAGTGGGCGGCCGCCATGGTGATGAGCTCCTGCGAGGCGGCGCCCTCGCGGATCTTCGCCGGGATGCCCAACGCCATCGCCCGCTCGGGAACCACCATCCGGTTGCCGACCACGGCGCCGGCGGCGACCAGGGCGCCGCGTGCCACCCGGGCCTGGTGCAGGACGATCGACCCGGAGCCGACCAGGGAGCCGTCCTCGACCACGCAGCCCTCGAGGTGCACGATGTGCCCGATCACGCAGTCGTCCCCGACGATCGTGGGGAACTGCGCGGTCGTGTGGATCACCGTGCCGTCCTGGATGGACGTCCGCGCGCCGATCACGATGCGCCCATGGTCGCCGCGGAGCACGACGCCGGGCCAGACCGTCGACTCCGGGCCGATCGTGACGTTCCCGATCACCGTCGCGTCGGGATGAACGTACGCGGACGGATCGATCGAGGGTTCGAGGTCCCCCAACGCGTAGATGGCCACGTTTCCATCCTGCCGTATCGTGCCGCCACCCGTGGCACTCATGGTTTCCGCTGGTCGCGGCGCCCGTCCGGGCGGGTGGCGACGTACTCAGCCGCCGTGTGGCGGTTGCGTGAGATGGCGCAGCTTCGCCGGGTTGACCACGACGTCGATCTCCGTGACCAGCCCGCGCCACACCGTGAGCGCAACGACGTTCACCAGCCGCGGACCGGCGTACGTGGCGATACCCGCTCCCCCGTTGACCTCGACCGGGACGAAGCGCACCGCGGTCCCGTACTGCCGGCGGCCCTTCTCGATCAGGCCGTGCAGGAACCGCGCCACCTTGTCCGCCCCGTCGATCGGGCGCAGCGCGGCGCGCACCACACCGCCGCCGTCCGAGCGCAGCACGACGTCCGGGTCGAGGACGCGCAGCAGCGCGGCCAGGTCACCGCCGGCGGCGGCCGCCAGGAACGCATCGGCGACACCGCGCCGCTGGGCCGGGTCGGGATCGAAGCGGACGGCCCGCTCCCGCACGTGCCGCCGGGCGCGGCTGGCGAGCTGCCGGCTGGCGGCCGGGCTGCGGCCGGTCACCTCTGCGACCTCCTCGAAGCCGAAGCCGAAGACGTCGTGCAGGATCAGCGCGGTCCGCTCGGCCGGGCTCAGTGACTCCAGGACGACCAGCATGGCCATGCTGACCGACTCGGCGAGGGTGACCCGGTCCGCCGGGTCGGCCCGCTCGGCGGCCACGGCCGTGACCTCGCCGGCCGGGCCGGTCGCGCCGCCCCCGCCGGCCGGGCCCGGCCGACCCCTGCCGGTGTGGGCCGCGACGCCGGCCACCGCCGACCCACCGTCAC
>NZ_UBIZ01000434.1:0-246 GCF_900465275.1 Parafrankia sp. Ea1.12
TCCAGCAGTCACTGCACGGCAGCTTCGACGCCGTCGCACCGCTCGGATACGGGACAGTAGGACCAATAATCACCTGGGCCGACACCCACGCCAGCATAGGCACCGGCGTGCTCGGCGTGCCCAGCCTCGAGTCCATCATGGTCCCGGCTCGGGCCGGCGCCTACGACGAGCCGTTCAAGTCCGACCGGGCCAATCCCGTCATCCGCCGCCATTTCTACTGGGAGGACGTCCCCGCGGACGTCATCG
>NZ_UBIZ01000674.1:0-22740 GCF_900465275.1 Parafrankia sp. Ea1.12
CCCCGGCGCACGATGCGTAGGAGCCGCTGCCCTTCCTCATCGGTCAACCGCCGTGCCCGTACCAGCTGTGCCATCACGGATCACCCCCAGGAACCGGTCAACGTCCCCCATCCCTGACGGTGTGCCCGCAACCACCCCACCAGCACCTGACCACGACCGGAAACGTTCATGGCCAGCGCACTAGACCTTGAAGCGGCGCGTCAGGACGAGAATAAGACTGCCGTTCCGGGGAATTCTTTGACCATCATTTAGGCGAACCCTGATCTCGGCATCATTCGACCCCAGGGCGCTCGCCAATTCCATTGCGTAGATCTCCTGCTCGGGCTCGTATAAAATTGTCGTGTACGCAAATACTACTTGCTCATGGTAAACTCCGGTGCTTCGCACGACGAAGCCATTCGACCGAACCACAGGTTCCGCATGGGCCGACAGGTCCTGCATCATAGAGTTGTTAAGAATTGTCACCACAGGACGGCCGATCGACGTCTGTTCGATGGGTGCCCGGGGTGTCTCCGTGAGGGGAGGAAGTGGCGTCGTAGCGTTTGTCGAGGTGGAGGGACTCGGAGTGACGGTACTCGGGATGGTGCGAGTTTCGGCCTGAGCACCGGACGGCGCACCTTCGGACCCCTGGCCATCTCCGACAAAGATGACCAGGGAAACAACCGCCGCTGCGAGCAACACAAGCGGTGCGAGCAGTGCCAGCAGCGAGTGAACCCGGCGGCGGACCGGCAGTCGGGGCGGCGCCAGCGCCTCCGGTTCCTGCGGTTCACCGGTTTTTCGGGGAGTCTCTTCGGATAGCTCGGGCAGCCGCGGCGCAACGACGGTCGACGACTCCCCACCTGGTGCTTCATCGGCGGCGATTTCGTAGGCCGGGACGCCCCCGGCAAGATCAGGCGACCGGATTACCGTCGGGTCCACAGAATTCGCCGACGACTCCCCCACCACAGGGCGCGTGGCTGCGTCAGTCACATCCTGCGGCACCCTCACCTCCTGCGGCACCGTCAGATCCCGCAGCACGGCGGAGTGACGGGGCACGAGTGACGGCGGATCGGTGAGCCGGGGCAGCGCGTCCTGCCCGGCCAGCTCGTCGACGAGCGCGGCCAGCGAATCGGCGGCGACCCTGGCGGAGGGGCGGCGGGCCGGATCGGCCGCGACCAGGTCGGCTATCATCGCCCACAGGGCGTCGGAGATGCCGTCCGGGCGGCCCGGTGACCGCTCGGCCGCCGCCCAGATCGCCGCGTGGGTGGGCAGATGCGCGAACGGAGTCAGCCCGACGAGCAACTCGTAGAGCATGATCCCGGCAGAGAACACGTCCACCGCCGGGCTGACCGAGCCCTGCTCGACCAGCTCGGGCGCCATGTACCGCGGCGTGCCGATAGAGGTTCCGGTGATGCTGGTTGTTCCGTCAATGATCCGGGCAATGCTGAAGTCGGTCACCATGGCCCGGCGAGAACCGTCCGAGGCGGCCGCCAGCAGGATGTTCGCCGGTTTCAGGTCACGGTGGACGATGCTCTGCGGCATCTCGTGTCCAACCGCGACACCGGTCAGGACCTCGGCCACCAGTCTGGCCGCCTCGGCCGCCGGAAGCGTTCCACGAGCCTGCAGCTCCTTTTGCAGATCGGGACCGTCGACGTAATCCATCACGATCCCGAGCCGGCCGCCCTCGGCTACCAGGTCATGAACTCCCACCACGTGGGGTGACCGCATCTGGCACAGGGCGGCGTGCTCGAGGAGGAAACGCGCAACAAGTGCCCGGTCCTCGGCGAGCTCCCTGCGTAGCAGCTTGACGGCAAGCACACGGCCGTCATTCGCATGGGCGCGCCAGACCTCGCCCATGGCTCCACGACCCACCGGTTCATCGAGGGTGTAGAGACTGCCGAAACGTCGGCTCACCGACCGCCGACCCCCCTCCGACACGCCAGCCAACGAGCCCACTATCCCATTTGCGAACGCGGACCGTTCACTGGGCAGTGTTGGCACGCTCGACGAGCGCGTGGTCGCGTTGCCCAGCGAAGCCACGCCCGAGCCCAGACGCATCCTTCGTGCGACCTGACCTGCCCCCCGGGGCCACTTCGATCACAAGATCAGGGAAGGATCCAGTTTTCAGGAGTCGGCGACACCCCTTCGCGCTGGCACCGCCGAAGGCTGCACCGCTCGGGGCGGTTCAGTATGGACGCGCGAACTTTAGTCTACTTCGCAACCGCGTGCTGATCGGTTAACTTGGGAGTGAACCGGCACCTGATTGTCAAAATAGTCGAAGATCTAGCAGGCCATGAGGCCATCGCGCATCACCTCAACACGCAGGCCGAAGTCTCGAAGGTCCCGTCCGAGGGCGTCAGCCGACGCTTTATCGAAGTCGCTCTGGAACCGCACGGACAGAAATATAGTGGAGCCTTCGACGGTCCTGGAAAAGCACATACGTGATCCGTAAAGCAGAGGTTGTCCGGGTTCGGCATTGGGATTTCTGACGAACTCCAGCTTCCAGCCGGCTGCGGGGACAGCGCGACTGTAGAATCCCACCACCTCATTGACTGTGCTTGCGGGACCGTATACGCTCCGCGTATACGGCGCCGGAGCTGTCGCCGCAGCCGGAATTCTGTTCTTGAAGAGTTGCGCCATCAGGATGAAGCTCGAGCACAGCAAGGTCGTTCAACTTTCCGGGAAGGCGTCCGTTTCGATCCGTGCATCCCGGCTCCGGAGATGAAGCGAGGAGCTCTGAGTAGCCGGCCGTTACGAAGGTGCCTACCAGCACACAGAAGATAATCAGAGCTGATCTCGTTCGTGTGTAACCTCTGTTCGTCACGAACATAAGTATAGGCGGTGTTTGTGTTCGGACTGGTATGGCGGGGCAGTTTTGTGAGGTTCGGGCCGTCGGCATGGTCGGTTTCGAGGCGGCTGTTCTTCCTGGCCGGGGTCCTTGTCAAGGAATCGGACGCCGCGCGAGCCTGTTGGGCTCCAAAATCCGGGTGCGGCCTGTGAGCTGTTCTTTTGCGGCCCGGGTGATCGTCTGCGGGGGTCGTCAGGCGGCGTTGCGGTATTCGTTGATCAGTCCGCCGAGGATGCGTGTGCGGCGGATGGTGGACCCCGGGGTCGGGGTGGCCACGGGTGGTGAGTCGGGTGGGTGCTGGCGGAGGGAGCGGTGGGGTCGGTGGGTGTTGAAATGCTTCGCGTAGCTGTCGAGGACGGCGGTCAGGTGCCGTTCGGAGACGATCAGCAGCCTGTCGGTGCATTCCCTGCGGGCGGTGCCGACCCAGCGTTCCGCGATCGCGTTCGCTTGGGGTGACTGTGGTGGTGTGCGCACCACGTCGATACCGGCTCCGGTAAAGACTGCATCGAAGGAAGCCGTGAATTTCGTGTCGCGGTCACGGATGAGGAGCCGGAACCGGTGGCCACGTTCCTCGAGGTTCATCAGCAGGTTCCGTGCACGTTGGGTGACCCAGGCCGCGGTTGGATGCTTGGTGACCCCGAGGACGTGGACACGGCGGGTGGCGTGTTCGACGATGAAGAACACGTAGATCCGTTGTAGGAATACGGTGTCCACGGTGAAGAAGTCGCAGGCGAGGATGCCGGAGGCCTGCGCGCGTAGGAACGTGCGCCAGGAGGTGTCAGCCCGTCGGGGCGTGGGGTCGACGCCGGCGCGGTGCGGGATCCGCCAGATGGTGGCGACTCCGACCGGGTAGCCCAGCCCGAGGAGTTCTCCCTGGATGCGGCGGTGGCCCCAGGTCGGGTTCTCCCGTGCGAGGCGCAGGACCAGTTCGCGGATCTCCCGGCGGACCGGCGGCCGCCCGGGCGACTTCCGCGGATAGGTCCATTTCCGTGCGAGGAGGTCACGGTGCCAGCGCAACACGGTGGCCGGGGTGACGAAGAAGCTGTCCCAGCGGGCCCGGGGTAGCAGCCGGGGCAGGGCTGCGAGGATCACTCGATCCTTTGGTTCCAGCGCCGGCCGGTGAACCTGCCGTCGCAACACCGCCACCTGATGTCGCAGGACGAGGAGCTCGACGTCCTTCGCGGTGTCGCCGCGGACTCGGAGCAGCATCAGTCCGAGAGTGTTGCGTGTCAGGGTGTAGAGCAGGGACCACACCATGACCATCCAGCCTGCCCGACACAGGCCCAGTCCGGCAGGCAAATACGCAGGTCACCGCCCAAACCGGGGTTCTGGAGCCCCACAGGCAACTCGGCGGTGTATGTGAAACTCATGGAGGCGCGGGGTTCCTTCGGAGTTGCTCTTTGGTCGGAACAACTTCCTATCGGAGCCCCGCGCCTTCGTCGTCGTAGCCCCCGGGGACACTCACACCGCGCAATAGTCACTTAACGTCACGGATCGTTGCCGGGAATGGCTCATTGAACCCGTTGCATCGCGGGCACGTCATGCGTGACAGCGAGATGGTCCTCGACCAGGTCGACGGTGACGCGGGAGCCGTCGGTGACGTCGCCGGCGACCAGTGCCCGGCCGATCCGGGTCTCGACCTCGCGTTGGATGAACCGCCGCAGCGGCCTGGCGCCGAAGACCGGGTCGAACCCCTCGCGGGCGATGAACAACCGGGCCGGCTCGGTGATCTCCAGGGTGATCTGGCGGTCCGCGAGCCGCCGGCGCAGGTCCTCCACCAGCAGGTCGACGACCTGTTCGATCTCGGCCAGGGTGAGCGGCTTGAACAGGACGATCTCATCGAGCCGGTTGAGGAACTCGGGGCGGAATCGTTCCCTCAGGTCGGCCATCACCCGGGCCCGCGCCTCGGGTTCGATCTCGCCGTCGGGCGTCACCGCGTCCATCAGCCACTGCGAGCCGATGTTCGACGTCATGATGATCACTGTGTTGGTGAAGCTGACGGTTCGGCCCCGTGCGTCGGTCAGCCGGCCGTCGTCCAGGACCTGCAGGAGCGTGTTGAAGACATCGGGATGGGCCTTCTCGATCTCGTCGAAGAGGACCACGGAGTACGGCTTGCGGCGCACCGCCTCGGTGAGCTGCCCGCCCTCCTCGTAGCCGATGTAGCCGGGAGGAGAGCCGATCAGCCGGCTGACCGTGTGGCGCTCCTGGTACTCGCTCATGTCGATGCGGATCATCGCCTCCTCGGAGTCGAACAGCGCCTCGGAGAGCGTGCGCGCGAGCTCGGTCTTCCCGACGCCGGTCGGTCCCAGGAAGATAAACGACCCGACCGGGCGCCGGGGGTCCTTGATACCGGAGCGCGCGCGGATGACGGCGTCCGCCACCAGACTGACGGCCTCGTCCTGGCCGACCACCCGCTGATGCAGGATGTCGTCAAGGCGCAGCAGCTTCTCGCGCTCGCCCTCGACGAGCCGGGTGACGGGGATGCCGGTCCAGCGGGAGACGATGTCGGCGATCTCCTCCTCGGTCACCAGTTCGCGCAGCAGCGGTTGCCCGTGCTGGCGGCCGGCCAGACGTTCCTCCTCGGCGGCCAGCCGGCGTTCCAGTTCCGGGAGTTGGCCGTGGCGCAGCTCGGCGGCCGTGTTGAGGTCGTAGGCACGCTCGGCTTCGTCCGCGTGCCGGCGGACATGCTCGATCTCCTCGCGCAGCTCCTGGACCTTGCGGATGGCCTGCCGTTCTGACTCCCACTGTGCGCGCATGGCGTCCGCCTCCGCCCGCAGGTCGGCGAGCTCCTTGCGGAGCTGGTCGAGCCGGGCGACGCTGGCCGGGTCGCTCTCCTTCGCCAGCGCGGCCTCCTCGATCTCCAGCCGGGTGACCTTACGGGTGATCTCGTCGAGCGCGGTGGGCATCGAGTCGATGTCGGTGCGGAGCATGGCGCATGCCTCGTCGACGAGGTCGATCGCCTTGTCGGGCAGGAACCGGTCGGAGATGTAGCGGTGCGACAGCACCGCCGCCGCGACCAGCGCACCGTCCTGGATCCGCACGCCGTGGAAGATCTCAAACCGCTCGCGCAGTCCGCGCAGGATCGAGATCGTATCCTCCACCGTCGGTTCGTCGACCAGCACCGGCTGGAAGCGGCGTTCGAACGCGGCGTCGGATTCGATGTGCTTGCGGTACTCCTCGACGGTGGTGGCGCCGATGAGGTGCAGTTCGCCGCGGGCGAGCATCGGCTTGAGTATGTTCCCGGCGTCCATCGACCCCTCGGCCGCGCCGGCGCCCACGACGGTGTGCAGCTCGTCGACGAACAGCAGGATCCGGCCTTCGGCCGCCTTGACCTCGCTCAGAACCGCCTTGAGCCGCTCCTCGAACTCGCCCCGGTACTTGGCTCCGGCGACCAGCGCCGCCAGGTCGAGCTGGAACACCGTCCGGTTGCGTAGTCCCTCAGGTATGTCGCCCCGGTGGATGCGCTGGGCGAGGCCCTCGACGATCGCCGTCTTGCCGACCCCCGGGTCGCCGAGCAGCACCGGGTTGTTCTTCGTCTTGCGGGAGAGGATCTGCACGACCCGGCGGATCTCGGAATCGCGGCCGATGACCGGGTCGAGCCGGTCGTCGCGGGCTTCCGCGACCAGGTCGCGGCCGTACTTCTCCAGCGCCTCGTAGGTGGCCTCGGGGTTCGCCGACGTCACCCGCTGGTTCCCGCGGACCTCGGTCAGCGCGGTGAGCAGCTTCTCCCTGGTGAGGCCGTTATGGGCGAGGATCCGGCCGGCGGCGCTGGACTGTCCCTCGTCGACGAGGGCGAGGAGGAGGTGCTCGACCGACACGTACTCGTCCTTGAGTCGACCGGCCTCCCTGCTGGCGGCGTCCAGCAGGCGGGACAGCCGCTGGGTCACATACACCTCGCCGGGTCGCGCGCCGGGTCCGGACACCTTGGGTCGGCGCCGCAGTTCGTTCTCGACCGCTTCGGCGATGGCGGCCGGATCCCCGCCCGAGGCGATCAGCAGGCGGCGCGCCAGTCCCTCGGGCGGTTCGAGTAGCGCGGCCAGCAGGTGTTCGCCGTCCACCTCGACATGGCCGAGGCGCACCGCTCGTGCCTGCGCGGCGTCAAGAGCCTCGCGGGACTTCTCGGTCAGCTTGTTCATGTCCATGGATGCACCTCGCCTCGGGCGGGTCGGGCACGGAGGAGCCGTTCGAGTTCGTCGATCCGGTCGAGCAGGTCGAGCACGACCCCGGTCGCCGTGTAGGTGATGCCGAGGTCGCGGCGCAGCCGTTCGATACGGCCGGCGCGTGCCACCGCCGTCGCCGCGAGTGTGTAGTGGCCGGCGGGGTCGATCTCCGCGTCGAGGAGACCCAGCGTCACCAGCCGGCGGACGAGTTCGGGATGCAGGTGCGCCGCGACACAGAACGCGTCCAGGTCGAGGCCCTGGGTACGGGCGCTGGCGCGCACGAGCAGCGTCGTCATGACCTCTCCGTAAGTTGTTAGGCGGCCCGGGAGGACCGGATGTGGCTGATGGCTTCTTGCCCTTGGTGGCTTCCAAGGAGTGGCCGTCCGGTTCTCCGGGGCACCCTGGCCGCTGATTGAGATGCGCGTTCCGGTCGCTGTTTACGGAGATGACGGCGGGGTGTTCCTCGGGCCGCAGGCATGCTGGCGGCACTGAGGAGTGATGCGTGGGCGACACACGTGCCCGGGTCTGGGTCGGTATCGATGTCGGCAAGGCCCATCACTGGGCGAGCGCGGTCGACGACACCGGCGCTCAGGTCTGGTCGAAGAAGATCGACAACGACGAGACGGTGATCCTCACCGCGATCGGTGAGGCTCTTCAGCTGGCAGAACAGGCGTCGTGGGCGGTCGACATCTCCGGGGCGACGTCCGCACTGCTGCTCGCGCTGCTCGCCGCGCACGGCCAGCAGGCCGTCTATGTCCCGGGCCGGACGGTCAACCGGATGGCCGGGGCCTACCGGGGCGAGGGCAAGACCGACGCACGGGACGCGTTCGTCATCGCCGAGACCGCCCGCCAACGCCGTGACCTGGCCGCCGTCGACGTGCCCGCGCAGCTGGCCGCGGACCTGACGTTGCTGACCGGACACCGCACCGACCTGGTCGCCGATCGGGTCCGCCTCGTCAACCGGCTCCGTGACATGCTCACCGGGATCTTCCCCGCGCTGGAACGGGCCTTCGACTACTCCAACCACAAGGGCGCGCTGGTCCTGCTGACCGGCTACCAGACCCCCGGCGCGCTGCGCGGCCGCGGCCGGGCCCGGCTGACCGCCTGGCTGACCCGCCGCGGCGTACGCGGCGCCGACACCGTCGCCGCCACCGCCCTGGAAGCGGCCCAGGCCCAGCAGACCGCGCTGCCCGGCGAGAAGGTCGCCGCCCAGATCGTCGCTGATCTCGCCGCTCAGATCCTCGCGCTCGACGACCGGCTCAAACACACCGACAAACAGATCGCCGAGACGTTCCGAACCCACCCCCAGGCCCAGATCATCGAGTCGCTGCCCGGGATCGGCCCGATCCTCGGTGCCGAGTTCGTCGTCGCCGTCGGCGACCTGGCCGCCTACCGGGACGCGGGCCACCTCGCCTCCGCGGCCGGCGTGGTCCCCGTCCCCCGCGACTCCGGACGGCGCACCGGCAACCTGCACCGGCCCAAGCGCTACAGCCGCCGGCTGCGCCGGGTGTTCTACCTGTCCGCGCAGACCAGCATCATCCGCGACGGACCAAACCGGGACTTCTACCGCAAGAAACGCGGCGAGGGCCTCAAGCACGTCCAGGCCGTGATCGCCCTCGCGCGTCGACGCGTCGACGTCCTGTGGGCACTCCTGCGCGACAAAAGGATCTTCACCGCCACCCCACCCGCCGCGCAGGGCACTTGACTCAGTCATTGAGACTCCCTGGGGTTGAAGGACGAGACCTCGGCGAGCTCGCGGAACAGCTCCGTCTCCCGCGGAGTGGGGTTGGTCGGGACCATGATTCGGGCGTGCGCGTAGAGGTCGCCGGCGCGGTCACCGCGCCTCGAACCACGCGCCGGGCGGGGCAGGCCCCTGCCGCGCAGGCGGAGCTTGCGGCCGGTGGAGGTGCCGGGCGGGACGGTGACGGTCACCTGCTCGCCGTCCGGGGTGGTGATGGCGACCTTCGTGCCGAGCACGCCCTCCCACGGCACGAGGGGCAGATCGGTGTGCACGTCCCGGCCTTCAACCCGGAATCGGGGGTCGGGCGCGAGGCGAACCACGAGGTAGAGGTCGCCCGGATCCCCGCCGTCCCGGCCGCGCCCGCCCTGGCCCGCGAGCCGCAGCCGCTGCCCGTGGGTCACTCCGGGCGGGATGGTGACCTGGACCTCGCGGGGCCCGGCCGGGCCCGCCAGGGTGACACTGCGCCGACCGCCTCGGTAGGCCTCGGCGAGGGTGACCTCGATCTCGGCTTCCTGGTCGGCGCCGGACACCGGTCCCGCCCGGCCTCGGCCGCGGAAAAATCCGCCGCCCGTACCGCCGAACAGGTCCTCGAAGTCGAAACCCTCGAACCCCTCGAACCGGAAGCCCGGACCGCCACCGGCGCCGGCACGCGCCCCGGCACCCGCGCCTGCGCCCGCCCATCGTTCGGCGCCTTCGGGCATCCGGCGGAAATCCCGGCCGAACCGGTCGTAGCGCGCCCGGGTGTCGGGATCGGAGAGCACGTCATACGCCTCCGACAGGTCCTTGAACCGCTCCTCGGCCCCAGGATCGGAGTTGATGTCGGGGTGGTACTGGCGGGCGAGTTTCCGGTACGCCCGCTGGATCGCGTCGGCGTCGGCGTTCCGGGGGACCCCGAGGATCTCGTAGAAGTCCTCGCTGGCCCGATCCGTGGTCCGGCCGCTGCTCATGTCACGATGCTTCCGGCTCGGTATCCGGTCCTGGTCCCTTTCCTGGTTCTGACCCGGTATCCCGCCTCGGCCCGTTGTCCAATTTTGCTCCGCTGTTCGGTTTCGGTCCGGCGCTCACGGCCACGGACGCGGGGCGCAGTACGCGGCCGTCGGCCTGGTATCCCGGCCGGAGCACCTCGACAACGGTGCCCGCCGGGGGCGGACGGGACGTTGAGCCGCTGTCGACGACGGCGCCGACCTCGTGACGGGTCGGGTCGAAGGCGCCGGTCTCGTCGTCAAGCCGAGTGACCCCGGAGTTCCGCAGCGCTTCCAGAGCGAGCTGGCGTACCCCGCGTACCCCGTCGACGAGCGAGTCGGGGTCGGCGTCCGCGTGCGAGAGGGCGAGCTCGAGATGATCCAGCACCGGCACCCACGCGAGGACCACGCGATCCCGCTCGGCTGCCTTCGCGGCGCCGATCTCGCGTCCGGTCCGCCGACGGTAGTTGTCGAAGTCGGCGAGAGTCCGCAGGTGGCTGGCCTGGCACCGCTCGAGTTCCGCGGCGAGATCGGGTGCCGGAGCGGTCTCGGGCCGCTCGGCATCCGATCGGTTCTCACCCATCGTCACGCGTGGTGAAGTCGGCGTCGATGACGTCGTCCCCACCGGCCGCGGCCTCGCCCGGTCCACCTGCTCCAGCTCCGCCTGCTCCGGCTCCGCCGCTGGCCGCGGAGGCCGCCTCGCGCTGCGCGGCGGCGGGAAGGCCGTAGAGGACCTGCTGGAGATCGTTGATGAGCGGCCGGACGCGATCCACATCGGCGTGCTCCTCCAGCGCGCGGCGGGCGTCGGCGACAAGCTGTTCGGCGCGGGCCTTCTCGTGCACGGGGACCTGGTCGCCGAGCTCGGTCAGCCGCTGCTCGACCTGGTAGGCGATCGTGTCGAGCTGATTGCGGGCGTCGGCGTTCTCCCGCAGCCGGGCGTCCTCGGCCCGGTTCTGCTCGGCGTCGGCGACCATCCGCTGGATCTCATCCGGCGGCAGGTTGGTGTTGTCGGAGATGGTGATCTGCTGCTGCGCGCCGGTGTCCTTGTCCTTCGCGGTGACGTTGAGGATGCCGTTGGCGTCGATGTCGTAGGTGACGTCGACCTGGGCCTGGCCGCGGGGCGCGGGGCGGATGCCCTCGAGGCGGAAGCGGCCCAGCGTCCGGTTGTCGGCGGCCATCTCGCGTTCGCCCTGCAGGACGACGATGTCGACGGCCGACTGGTTGTCCTCGGCGGTGGAGAACGTCTCGCTGCGCCGCGCGGGGATGGTGGTGTTGCGTTCGATGACCTTGGTGCTGACGCCGCCGAGGGTCTCGACGCCGAGGGAGAGCGGGGTGACGTCGAGGAGCAGGACGTCGGAGACTTCGCCCTTGAGGACCGCGGCCTGGATGGCGGCGCCGACGGCGACGACCTCGTCCGGGTTGACGGTCATGTTCGGGTCCTTGCCGGCGGTGAGTCGCCGGACCATGGCCTGTACGGCCGGCATCCGGGTCGCCCCGCCGACGAGGATCACCTCGTCGATGTCGTTCTCCGAGATCTTCGCGTCCGCCATCGCCTGCCGCAGCGGCGGCATGCACCGTTCGAGCAGATCGGCCGTGATCTTCACGAACAGGGAGCGGGTGACCGCCGTGTTCAGATGCTTCGGGCCGTTCGCGTCGGCGGTGATGAACGGCAGGTTGACCTGGGTCTGGGAGACAGACGAAAGCTCGACCTTTGCCTTCTCGGCGGCTTCGAAGAGCCGCTGCAGTGCCTGCGGATCGTTGCGCAGGTCGATGCCGGCCTGGTTCTTGAACTCGTCGGCGAGGAAGTCGACGAGGCGGCGGTCCCAGTCGTTGCCGCCGAGATGGGTGTCGCCGGCGGTCGCGCGCACCTCGACGATGCCGTCGCCCACATCCAGGATCGAGACGTCGAAGGTGCCGCCGCCCAGGTCGAAGACCAGCACCGCCTCGTGCGACCTCTTGTCCATCCCGTAGGCCAGCGCCGCGGCGGTGGGCTCGTTGATGATGCGCAGTACTTCCAGTCCGGCGATCCGGCCGGCGTCCTTGGTCGACTGCCGTTGCGCGTCGTTGAAGTACGCCGGCACGGTGATTACGGCTTCGGTGACCTTTTCGCCGAGGAACTTGGCGGCGTCGTCGGCCAGTTTCCGGAGCACCATCGCCGAGATCTCCTCGGGGGCGTACTCGCGCCCGCGAACCACGATCCGTACTGCGTCTTCCTTCCCAGCGGTGATGTCGTACGTGACTGTCTTCAGCTCGCTCGTGACCTCGCTGTACCGGCGGCCGATGAACCGCTTGACCGCGGTGATCGTGCCTTTTGGATTGAGAATCGCCTGGCGGCGGGCGAGTTCACCCACTAGCCGCTCGCCGCTCTCCGTGAAAGCCACGACCGAAGGCATCGTGCGCGAGCCCTCAATATTGGGGATAACTGTCGGCTGGCCGCCCTCGACGACGGCGATGACCGAGTTGGTGGTCCCCAGATCTATTCCTACTGCCTTTCCCACGATGACCTCCCGGTGGGAGCCTTCTGGTGGAAGTGGCGGGGCCCCGGCAGACCTCACGACCACGGTAGGACCGGCCGGACGAAAACCGCAACACGCTGTTACACGGCGAACCAGAGCGAGACGGCGGACCAGAGGCCGACACGTCCACACGATGTGCCACCGCGCGTACCGGCCGGCCGGGCCGGCGGATGATCGATGTCAGGTCCGGCCGCTCCCGGCGGACGAGAGCCGGCCGAACTCGGTCTCCGCCAGGAGCCGGGCCGCCTCGTCCGCCACGTCGGCATCGACGAGCAGGTCGTAGCGATCGGCACTCAGCGCCGACACGGAGACGAAATCCCGCCGGCCCCGGCTGAACGCATACATCAGCAGACCCATCAGAGCACCGAGGATTACGCCGAAGATGGCTCCGTAGAGCGCGAGCAGCACCGCTGCCTGAACAGGATTGATCCAGTGGAACAGACCGAAGATCCAGCCGATCAGCGCGCCCGTGACGGCACCGGCGAGCGCCGACCGGCCAGCCACCGAGGCCCAGGTCAGCCGACCCGTGACCTTCTCGACCGTGTGCAGGTCGCGGCCGACGATGGCGGTCTTCTCCACCGGGAAGTCAAGGTCGGCAAGTCGATCGACGGCCCGTTCGGCATCGGCGTAGGTACTGAAGATGGCGACCACTTTCTGCGACCCGACCGTGCGGCCGGTCCCGTCCGCACGGTCCGTCCCCCGCTCACTCCGAGCATCATCGACGCGCGGGTCACCGCGGTGGAGAACCCCAGCTCCAGGAGCACCGGCTCCAAGGTCATTCGATCGGGAGCCGCGGGCACTGCCCTCATCTGTCCCGAAATCGCTATCACCATGTGACATATCGATCGCCCCCACCCGACGTGGGTCGTGGTTGCGCCACCGCGCAGGGCATCCAAGGTATTTCCCCGAACGACGCGGTCGTTTTTACAGACTGCCCGCGTGCCGAAAACCCAACCGAGTACGCCCGAGATCTCCGGGGGCCGCGAGAACCGACTCGTGCTGGCGGCCGCGGCAGCCAGCACGAACATCCACGGTGTCTACGTTTGCCGGCGAAGCGGGCGCGGACGACGATTGGAGTGCACGCCAGAAACCATGAGCAACAGCCCTGGGGGTGGATCATGAACCTGCCAACACGCGCGGGCACCGACCGTCCGGTGCCGACGACTCGCTGGGACCCGTTCCGCGAGATCGAGGACGCCTGGACCCGGATGGGCAGCCTTCTCGGCGATGTCGTCGGCGGGGAGCACCGGCCCTACGGGGTCCTCGCCGCGATGGTGCCGGCGGTGGACGTCGAGGAGACCGACGACGCGTTCCTGGTCGAACTCGAACTGCCCGGCGTCGACCCCAAGGACGTCTCGATCGATCTGAAGGAGAACGAGCTGTTCGTCACCGGCGAGATCAAGGAGCGGGAACGCCGCGGCAAGCTGCGCCGGCAGACCCGTCGGCTCGGCCACTTCGAGCACCAGATCACGCTGCCCGGAGACGTCGACCCCGAATCGGTGACGGCGAGCCTGGACAACGGTGTGCTGACCGTCCGGCTGGCGAAGGCCCGCAGCAGCCAGCCCCGCCACATCGAGATCTCCGGACCCACGGCGACGCAGAGCGGCCGGACGATCGATGACACCTCGGGCCAGTACACCGACGCCACCACCAGGTCGTCCGAAGCCGAGTCATCGTCGTCCGAAGCCGGAGCGTCCAGCGCGCAGACATCCGGCGCGGGATCGTCCAACGGCTGACCCGATTGACGTGACATGACCGCGCTGACCCGATCGCGCTGACCCGACCACGCCTTCCCTTCCTCCAGCGCCTTCCCCCAGGTGTTCAAAGGAGGAGGTCGAAGATGCGGCTGACGCGCTCCCATTCGTTGGGCCCGGGATTCTTGATCTTCGGTTCGATGATCCTGAAGGCTCTGGCGAGTGCGAGGCTTAGTCCGCCGACGATGAGGGGAAGGCGGGCCGCGGTGTCGTCGCTCAGGGCAAGGTCCAGCGGGGGGCGAGCCGCGATCTGTTCCAGGATGGGACGCAGCTCGATCTCCTCGTCGAGATCCCGGAAACGGTGCATGCTCTCCTGGAGGCCTTTGGTGATGGGCAGGTCCCAGGGCGCTATCACATCTCGGACGTTCGCCTTCGCGGTCGCCTGCGCCATGAGCAGCAGATCGAAGACCTTGTCGTTGACGAAATCGCCGTAACGCTTCACGTCGTTCTTGTCTATGTCCAGACCCGCGGCGGTCCGGAAGAATCGCTCGAACCTGGTCACGCCCATAACCGGCATGGTGATCCTCCCTCGGCTGGTCGCGCACGCGCCACTATCCGGCGCGTACGACGTCAAGCATTCCATGCAGGTGGGCGGCGGCCTGTTCAACGTCGAAATGCTTGTACTGCCCGGCTCTCGACTCGGCCGACAGGACCCCGCCCCGGTGCACGTTCTCGAAGTCTCCGTAGGGGAACTTGTACCGCGTCTTCCGGTCCTCGCCGATCTCGTCGTCGATCCCCAGGTACCACTTCTGGTACTCACCGAGGCCGTGCTCCTCGATGAACCTGTTCTCCTGCTGAGCTGACGGCTGATGCTCACTCCAGTCGTCCCGCTCGTCCAGAACGACCTTCCTGTCCTCGATCAGCTTCCGGGCATGGTCATAGGCCTTTCTGTTCAGTTTCACCGCCATGATCTCTCCCGATCCTCGTTGCTTCGTTTCCACCCAGGTCCACTCTGCCCACGTCCACATAGCCAGAGTGAAACGGGTGGGCCGGTTCCGCAAGAGATCATTTCTTCGAGCTCACATAAACGCTATCTCAGCCATATAACCGCATGCTCCCATTCCTCCGCGCGGGGCCGCGGGAGCCCGGGAAGCCCGCGGGGAGATAGCCGCGGACCGGCGATGTGGTTTCTGTTGGCCGCGATGGGGAATCACGCCACCCTTGGCCGCCGAACAGGCAGGATACAAGGTCATGTCGAACAACCGCGTGTTCCGTGACCGCCGGGATGCCGGCAGATTCCTGGCGGGACTTCTCGGCCAGTACCGATGCCGTCCTGACGTGCTGGTGTTGGGGCTGGCGCGGGGTGGGGTGCCGGTCGCCTACGAGGTTGCGAAGGATCTCGGCGCGCCACTCGACGTCTTCGTCGTCCGCAAGCTGGGGGTGCCGGACCAGGAGGAACTGGCGATGGGCACGATCGCCAGCGGCGGGGTGCTGGTTCTCAACGACCACATGATCCGCGGCATGAGCCTCTCCTCCGAGGTCATCCAGCGGGTGGCGGAGGCCGAAGGCCGTGAGTTGCTGCACCGAGAGCAGATGTTCCGGGACGGAAGACCGGCGATGGACGTCTCGGCGCGGACCGTGATCGTGGTCGACGAGAACCACCGGAAACCTTTCCGCTCGCAGCATGACAGGCCACTTCGAGGAGTCGTATGTCTGAGCGGCGCTCGACCACCGACCAGGACCTTCGGCGGGAGCACGGCGCAACGGACGGGGAGGGACCGGCCGCCGCATCCACGCTGACCTCCGAACGCAGGGACGCGTCCGACCTGACAGAGACTCCTGATCTGACTGAGACACCCGACCTGTACGGGGCGTATCCCAGGCTGTCCGACGATCAGATCGCGACCCTGGCCGCCCGTGGGGAACGGCGCCAGGTCCGAGCGGGCGAGGTGCTGGTCCGGGAGGGCGAACGGACCGAGGAGTTCCTGGTCATCCTGCGCGGCAAGGTACTCGTGATCACCGGGTGCGGCACCGACGAGGAACGGGTGGTCCGGGTGCACGGACCCAGTCGTTACCTCGGTGAGCTGGGTCTGCTGGAGGGTCAGGTCTCCTTCTTCACCGCGGTCGCCGGCGAGGACGGCGAGATGCTCGCGGTGCCGCTGGACGTCCTGCGGGACGTGATAAACCGCGACGCCGCCCTCGGCGACGAGATCGTGCGGACCTGCTTCCAGCGCCGGTCGATGCTGATCGGTCTGGGGGCCGGGTTCCGGATCATCGGCTCCCGCTACAGCCCGGACAGCCGGCGGCTGCGGGAGTTCGCCGCGCGCAACCGGCTGCCGCACCGGTTCGTGGACCTGGAACAGGACCGCGAGACGGAGAAGGTGCTGCGCGCCATCGGCCTGAAGCCCCAGGACACCCCGGTGGTGATCTGGCGGGACACCCTGGTGCTGCACAATCCGAGCAACACCGAGCTGGCCCAGGCCATCGGCCTGCCAGTGGCGCGAGCGGACACGTCGGTCCGGGACGTGCTGGTCGTCGGGGCCGGTCCCGCCGGGCTCGCGGCGGCTGTCTACGCCGCCTCGGACGGGATGGCCACCACCGCGCTCGATGCCGTCGCCACCGGCGGGCAGGCAGGCACATCGTCCCGGATCGAGAACTACCTCGGCTTCCCCGCGGGGATCTCCGGGGCGGAACTCGCCGACCGGGCGGCCATCCAGGCGCACAAGTTCGGCGCCGAGATCAACGTGCCGGCCGAGGCGGTGGCGCTGGTACCGGACGGTGACCTGTACGTGGTCCGGTGCGACACCGGCAGCTCTCACCCCGAGATCGTCAGCCGGACTGTGGTGATCGCCACCGGCGCGCGGTACCGCCGGCTGGACGTGCCCGGCATCGGGAAGTTCGAGGGGACGGACGTCCACTACGCCGCGACGGTGATGGAGGCCCGCCTGTGCGTCAGCCGCCCGGTCGCGGTAGTCGGCGGTGGCAACTCCGCCGGGCAGGCAACGATCTTCCTGGCCGACGTCGCGCCGGTCGTCCACCTGGTGGTCCGGGAGGACGACCTGACCGGGAATATGTCCCGGTACCTGGTCGACCGGATCATGCGGCATCCCCGGGTGTTCGTCGTGCCACACACAGAGGTCCAGGAGGTCCAGGGAGACGACTCGCTGCGAGCTCTCGTCCTGCGCGACAAGCACACCGGTGAACAGCGCACGGTCCCGGCCGAGGCACTCTTCGTCTTCATCGGCGCGAAGCCCTGCACCGGGTGGCTCGCGGACACCGTCGCGCTGGACGACCGCGGTTTCGTGCTCACCGGCACGGACGCGGAAGAAGCCATGACCAGGACCACCACCGCGACCAATGCGGCAAGCAACGCCACGACCGCCGCCGCGACGACGCGGGACGGCGCGCCGCGGCGTCCCGACTGCCGTGCGCACATGCTGGAGACCAGCCAACCCGGCGTCTTCGCCGTGGGCGACGTGCGCAGCGGCACCGTCCGCCGAGTCGCCTCGGCCGTCGGCGAGGGCGCCACCGCCATCCGCATGTTGTACGCACACCTCGAGAGCACCGGCAGCCCGGCATCGGTGACCTTCAGAAGGCGGTCCAGTGTCAACAGCTCCCCCGGCCCCGACCTCGGACCGTCGTGTCCTGGTCTGTGATCCCGGCTCGTCGAGTCTTCGGCTCGTCCTGGCCGGGCCGGGGGATCCTCTCCTCGGCGGCCTCGCGCTCGAACTAAGGTTCGATGCGTGAGGGATGGTGAGCGGGAAGCTGAGGAGCCCGCGAAGCGGGCCCGGGACACGGCGAGTGCGCTGTGCCGGTACCCGGCCATGCATCGCCGAACCTGTCCGCGAGACACGGGCCGCTCACGCGGGCACTGCCTGGCGACGCGACGGTGCATCCTCCCAGGCTGGGGCCGTTCTCAATGGCCCTTGACAGCCGATGATGCGCCCCTCCTACTGGGACGAGATCGCACTGGCGAACAATCACAGGCTTCGGCTCGCTCTGGCCGCGGACGTGGGCCTGGCGCTGAGCGTGCGACCAGCAGCGGCGGACGAACCTCCGAAGATTTCTTAGGCCGCGGGGTGAGCCGGCGACACCCCCGGGCTGAGCTGCGGCGACCTCACCGTTCGACGGGCCGCGCCGGCATGAGCCTCAAAAAACGGACATGTGCAACCCAGGGGTGGTACCGATCGTCCTCGCGCACGCCCACGCCCTGCTGACCGGTACCCGGCAGGGCCGCACCACCTACCTCGACGCCGACCTGCGCGAGCCGGAGAAGATCCTCGCCTCGCCCGAGCTGGCCGAGACTCTCGACCTCGACCGGCCGCTCGTGCTCTCCCTGATCGCCGTGCTGCACTTCATCTCTGAGGCGGACGACCCGTACGGCCTGGTCCGCCTGTGGGGCTCCAGAACCCCGATTCGGCCTGTGAGCTGGTCTTTTGCGGTGACGGGATCTTCCGTGCAAGTGGTCGGGCGGTGTTGCGATATTCGTTGATCAGCCCGCCGAGGATGCGTGTGCGACAGGTGTCGGCCCCGCCGGGTGCGGGGTCGGCGGGGGCAACCGGCGGCTGGTCGAGCCGCTCGGCGTGGATCCCAGGACCGCGCAGCACTGGGTGAAGGGGTGGCCCGCTCTGTCGACACCGTGGGTGGAGGATGGTCACGGGCGATGAGCGGGAAACGCGAGGAGCGCTCAGCAGGCGGAACGATGTCTGATAGATCACGTCGGCACGGCTGCAGTGATCTACCAGACATCGTGTGACGCCCATCGGTCAGCGATGCACCGACGGGGCCGCGCTGGCACCGAGTCCGGCGCCGCCCTGGCCGACGTTTGCGCCCACTCCCGCGCTCGGAACCTGCGCGCCGACACCAGCACCGCCCGGCCCCGCACTCGCACCCACTCCTGCACTTGGCCCCACATGGACGCCAAGACCCGCACCATCCGGCCCCGCGCTCGCACCCGTACCCGCACCCGGAACCTGTGCGCCGACACCAGCACCGCCCGGCCCCGCACTTCCACTCACACCGGCGGTGGTGCCCGGTGTCGCGGCGGCGTCGGTCTCCGCCTGTAGTGCCTTCGCGCAGAAGGCGTCGACCTTGTCAGGGCTGCCGGCGGCAGTGACGAGCGCGCGCATGTTCGGGGAATCGAGAGTCGTGCGGGCGTCGGTCGCTGCGGCGGCTGTGTGGGTGTGGCACAGGCCGAGCAGTGACGCCGAGACGGACGCGCCGGCACTCGGCACGGGGATCGCCGGGATGCTCACCTCGGCGGAGGGCGAGGCCGTCGGGGACACAGCGGCGCTGCCACCCCCACCGGCGATGGGGAGTACTCCTGTGCTGGCAGCGACGGCGACGCCACCGATAGCCGTGGCCCCGGCCGCCATTGCGGCGGCCTTCACGGTCAGGAGTTTTGCGAACATCAGCTTGATCATGGGTTTTCTCCGCGGCTGGGTGACGTGGGTGAGACGCGCCTCCCGGAAAGCGGCCACGGCCGCTTCCTCACCGTCAAGTTCGCCATCGCGGGCCGGAGCGGCCACGGCGGCGAGCAGGTCGGCAAGGGGATCCGCACCGACCCCGTCGTTGACCGGGCCGCCGCGAAGCATCCGTTCTGCCTCGCCCCGGCCGATCCGACGGGGTCGGTGTGTGCTCATCTCACGTCCTTCAGCGTCGAAGCTCTCGCCGGTGTTACACCGGGCCGCGGCCCATGGTCATCGTCGCGTGCTGTCACCCCGATCATGTTCACCTGCCTCCGGTCGACCGGCTTCGGTGATCCTCTGCTCAGCGAGCTGTTCGGCGAGCCGGCGCAACCCCCGGTGCGCCGCGGTGCGGACTGCGCCGGCGCGCTTGCCCAGGACCCGCCCCGCGGTTTTCGCGTCCAGCCCCATGACTACCCGCAGGAGCACCGCCTCCGCCTGGTCCAACGGCAGACCCGCGATCAGGCGCATGGCGGCCTCGGTGGACATCGCCTCCAACGCCCCTCCGGCGGTGTCGTCGGGCGCGGCCAGTTCTGTCGTCACCATCTCAACTGGTATGTCGTCTCGCTGGCGGCGAGTGCGTCGGCGCAGGTGGTCGAGCGCGCGGTGACGCGCGATCGTGGCTGCCCAGCCACGAAACCCGTCGAAGTCCCCGCGGAACGATGCCAGGTCCCGGGCTATCTGCAGCCACGCCTCGGACGCCACATCCTCGGCGTCGTTGCCGACGAGTACCCGCAGGTACCGCAGCAGACCCGGCTGGATCAGCCGGTAGATCAACCTGAAGGCCGCCTCGTCACCGCGCTGCGCTTCGATCACTGCCGAGGAGAGATCCGGCTCCTCGATCGGCGGACTGTCGGCCCCGGCGAAGGTATGTGGAACCGGTGGCGCCGATGTCAGCGAGGCTGCCGTGCTGACAGGTGCGGATGTCGACCCCGCGGGGCCAGATGATCGTCGCGGGGTGCCACCGGTGGCGACTGCGTCTCCGCTCATCTCCGCGCTCTCGCTCACCGCGCAGATGATGCGACCCCGGTCAGAACAGGACGACAGCAGGGGCTTGCTGGTAGCAGGACGACACCGCACCGATACGGTCAGCTGCACATCTCGCCGGCTGGTACACGGTCGAGACCTGGTCGGGTGGCCCGGGGGGATCGCACCCCCGGCTCCCGCAGAACGGAGCGTGAGCCTCTCGGTTCACTCCGCTCTTCTCGTCGCACTGTTGCAGGAGGGGGGACAGCTGCGACCGGTAGAACCGGCCGTAGTAGTTCATCCAACCCGCCACGACCGCATTGATCAGCGCGGCGAGCTCGCCCAGGTCGTGTCTGGTTCGCGTGTGGATCCGCCATCGGCGGACCTGCTGGCTCATCCTCCCCAGCGCCTCAGGGCTGACCGTGGGCTGGAAGCCCACGAACATCGTCCCGTCGGCTCTCCTGGCGCCTCTGGGCCGGAAGGCGTACCCCAGGAACGTGAACGAGGTGTGCTCGTACGAGCCACGTCGCCTTCCGTCCTTGCAGTACACGATCCTGGTCTTGGTCGGGTGCAGCCGCAGCCCGACCTCCTCCATCCGGCCGGAGCTCGGAGGGCTGTGGGCGTACCGGCGGGCCAAGGCGTGGCTGGCCGCGCAGCTCACCGCGGCGTGGATCGAACCAGCGCCGGCGGAGTCCGGAGACGATTGAGGGCCCCCGGCCGGCAGTGCGCCCAGTGCCGACCGGAAGCCCTCTTGCACAAGAACCGACCTAAAGATCATCTGTTCTCAACGTCGAACCGATCCCCACTCTGCCCCGGCACACAGAACTGTCCCCCCGGACCGCACCCCTGGGGCCAAACAGGTCCAAAGTCTCCCGACCTAGGCGGGGACACGTCTTCTGGTCCGGGCGGTAGTGGGCGTGCTGTCACCGTGCCGCCAGAGGGCTGGACCCGTTGTCCTGTCACCGTGCCGCCGAACGGCTGGACTCGTTGTCCCCTCACCGTGCCGCCGAACGACTGTGCCTGAGCGAGTGCGGGTGTGAACAGGAGACTCGCGAGGGCGATGACTGACGTCAGTATCAGCTTGTAGACGGCTCTCTTCCTTTTGGTAGTCATTCTCCTCCTCATGGTTTCCGTAGGAGATTCTCTTGAGCTTGCTGAATGGCTGCTACCCGCAACAGGCGTCACGCCTTGGTGCCGGCGCGTCGATCGAACCGAACTGATCTATTCGGGTGCACTAGGCCAGTCTTGCCCACCTGCAATGCGATAAACTGGCCACCGCGCCGTCGCCCAATATCGCTCGGACCACCACCCTATTTGGGTGGTGGTCACAACCTGTGGACCCGTTTCACTCCCGCCGGTCTCGGACCTCTGGCGGCGGAGTTTGCATATCAAGATAAGACGGTAATGATCTCAGGGTAGGCGTGTCAACGTGAGACGGAAACCCGGTAGGGTGCCGGGTATACCCCGGCCTGTCTGGACGCCCCGCGACCCCGAGGACGAGCAGACGCTGGCCGCGCTGGCCGCCGCCGCGGACGCCGCCGACGCCGCGGACGAGGCACTGTGGAAGGCCGCGCGAGCGGCGCGGGCCCGCGGGGTGCCTGTGGGGTGCCAGAAGTCGGCCTGGTCCTGTGACCTGGGGCGATGCGCCAGCGCGGGGCCGGCCGCATGACGGTCAACTATGTCCGTGCGCCTGCTGTACCTGATCTTCGTTCGGCTCTGTGGCTGGCTGGTTCTACTCGGCCGCTCGTCGGCCGCCAAGGACCCTGGAACTGCTGGTGCTACGGCATGAGGTCACGGTGCTGCGCCGTACCCAGCCCAAGCCCCGGTGGGACTGGGCGGCCGGGCAGCCGGGACAGGGCTGCGAGGATCATCCGATCCTTCGGTTCCAGGGCCGGGCGGTGGACCTGTCGTCGCAGCACAGCAACCTGGTGTCGCAGGACGAGGAGCTCGACGTCCTTCGCGGTGTCCCCGCGTACCCGGAGCAGCATCAGGCCGAGAGCGTTGCGTGTCAGGGCGTAGAGCAGCGACCACACCATGACCGTCCAGCCTGCCCGACATGGGCCCAGCCTCGCAGGCAAACGCGCAGGTCACCACCCAAATCGGGATTCTGGAGCCCCACAGGCTTGCTGACACCGCGTCTGTCAGGCTTCTCTATCTACCTTCGTTCGGCGGGGATCAGGCAACGATGTCGGCGAGGCGGTCGACCTGATCGGCGTCGGGCGACCTGTGGGGTGCCAGAACTCGGCCACCGGTGGTGACCTGGGGTTTTAGGTGGCTCGTTCGTATTCGTTGATCTTGCGCCACGAGCGTGAAGGGAGACTCTGATCTTGAGATAGACAGGGATCTTCTGGAGCGGTGCTCCATGGGAGATGGAGGTATGGCCCTCCGTGGCCGCCATGCGGGGGGTGG
>NZ_UBIZ01000433.1:0-415 GCF_900465275.1 Parafrankia sp. Ea1.12
AACCTGCGGGACCTGCACGCCCGGATCCACTCGGGGCGTTACCGGGCGAGTCCCTCGCGGAGGGTGTACATCCCGAAGGCGGACGGGCGGCTGCGGCCGCTCGGTATCGCCACGCTGGAGGACAAGATTGTCCAGCGGGCGGTCGTCGAGGTGCTGAACGCCATCTACGAGGAGGACTTCCTCGGCTTCTCGTACGGGTTCCGGCCAGGGCGTAGCCAGCACATGGCGCTCGACGCGCTCGCGGTCGGGATCCAGCGGAAGAAGGTGGGCTGGGTGCTCGACCTGGACATCCGGGATTTCTTTTCCAGCCTCAGTCATCAATGGCTGGTCAAGTTCCTTGAGCACCGGATCGCGGACAAACGGATCCTGCGCCTGGTCCAGAAATGGCTGAGCGCGGGAGTCATCGAGAACGGCG
>NZ_UBIZ01000431.1:0-41076 GCF_900465275.1 Parafrankia sp. Ea1.12
CCCCAAAACCGCCAACGCCCCCAACGCCCCCAACGCCCGTGGCGCCGACGGTGGAGGTCGCCCGGTGCGCAAGGTTGATCGCGGCGATGACGGCACCCAACGGTGAGCGCTCGAATCCCGCGACGACGTGCTCGCCCAGCACCCGCGGACCGGCGGAACGGCTGCACGGTAGCCGTGCGCCGTCCGCGTGGTCATAGAAGAAGACGTCGGCCATGGTGACGGCCCGATATCTCGTCCAGGTGCGGAGCAACAGGTAGGTGGACACCCCGAAGACGACCGCGGCCTCGGTCGTCAGCAGGAGGAGGGTCATACGATTCCCCCAGGCGCGATCTCCCGGCAGCCGGCGGGTGGTGGCAGGTCGGCCGGTGGCAGATCGGCGAGCTCGGGATGCCGGTCCGAGCCGGCGGCCATCCGGGCCGCGGCGAGCAGAGCCCGGGCGACCTGCGCCCATTCGCTGCTGTCACCGCCGACGGCGCCCCGGATCGTCTCCAGGCTGTGCAGTTCGTGGGAGAGCCCGCCGGCCACGTAGGCCGGCATCCGCACCATGACTGCGGGGCGCTGGCTGTTCGGCGGATCCTCCACCTCGATGGGATGCTCCCAGTCGACATAGATCTCCATTTCGACGCCGGGTACCCGGCTTTTACGCGGACGCGGCGCGTCGAGGTCATGGCTGGGCATGTCCACCTCCTGGCGTCCCCCCGGCTGGTCAATCCGCTTTCCTGGTCGGGCCGGGCCCGTCATGGCTCGTCCGGCAGGTCGCCGGAGAGAGCCAGTTCCAGTGCGTGGCGCACGAGATGGACCAGGGTCGTCTGCGCGCTGTCCGGGCGCCGGGCGTCGCAGTACATCAGCGGCCGGTGCGGCGCCAGGTCCGCCGCGTTGCGGACCATGGGCAGCGGGTACTCGTAGGTGTTCGCGTCGAACCGGTTGACGGCCACCAGGAACGGGACCCGGCGGTTCTCGAAGAAGTCGATGGCGGGAAAGGAGTCTGCCATCCGCCGGGTGTCGACGAGAACGACCGCGCCGATCGCGCCGCGGACGAGCTCGTCCCACATGAACCAGAAGCGGTCCTGGCCGGGCGTGCCGAACAGGTAAAGGATGATGTTGTTGCTGAGCGTGAGACGGCCGAAGTCCATGGCGACCGTGGTGGTCGTCTTGCCGTGCACGGCGCTGGTGTCGTCGACGCCGAGGCTGGCGCTGGTCAGCGCCGCCTCGGTGGTGAGCGGCTCGATCTCGCTCACCGACCCCACGAACGTCGTTTTTCCTACTCCGAACCCACCGGCGACGAGAACCTTGACCGCGGTGGGCGCCCGCTTAGAGACGGGTGAGACCATGCAGAACCCTCCGTAGGAGTTCCGGACTGGGCCGATCTGGATTTTCGGGGCGGTGGACGGAGACCATTCCGTCGCGCGCCATGTCGTCGATGAGGACCCGAACCACCATCAGTGGCAGCTTGAGCCTGGCGGAGATCTCGGCGATCGAGTGGATTCGCATGCACAGGATCGCGATGTCGTGTTCCTCGGGGGCGAGCCGGCCGCGCCGCCGGATCGCCGCCATTCCCGAATCGGTCGTCGCGACCAGCGCGACGAGCTCCAGCGGGACGGCGGGCGCGGTGCGCCCCCTGGTCACCGCGTAGGGACGGACCAGCGGCTCGGACTCATCCCAGCTATCGCCCAGTCCTGTTGACCCGGACCAGTCGCCAGCCACCCTGTTCCACCTCCCTGCGTGACGCGGTGCGAGTTCAGGACGGAAGGGCAGCCCGCATCTGGTTGCGCAGCTCGGGGGTCAGGAACCTGCCGGCCCGGCTGACGAGATGGGCCATCTCGTAGGCGATCTGGCCGACGTCGGCGTCGGCCCTGCTGGAGACCGCCAGGCAGGCGCTGTGGCCCACGGCGGTGATGAACAGGTAGCCGTTCTCCATGTCGACCATGGTCTTGTTGACCTGGCCCCAGCCGTGCTGCCGCGCCGCGCCGCGGGCCAGCGCGTCGAATCCGGAGGCGACCGCCGCGAGCTGGTCGGCCGCGGCCCGGTCGATGCCGGTGGAGGTGGCCAGCAGCAGGCCGTCGGAGGACAGGACGACCGCGCAGAGGATGTCGGGGACCGTCTCGCGAAGTCGGTCGAGCAGAAAGGACAGGTCAGGCTGTCGGGGCATGGCTCATCTCCCGTCGAGGTCGTCGGCGTCGCGCATGCCGCGGTCGAAAGCGGTGGTGAAACGCTGGGCGAGCGCGCGGGCGGCTTCGGGGTCGGGCGCGCTGGCGGCCTTCTGCGGCAGCCGCTCGCCGGCGGGGTCGTCGCGCAGGCTCTTGGCGAGGTGCGCGCCGCGCTGCCGGCGCGGCAGGTCCTCGAGCCGCGGGTGTCCGCCGGGGCCGGGCGGGCCGGCCAGCGCCTCGGCGCCGTCGTGGCCGCGCAGCGGGCCGAACAGCGGGTCGAACAGTCCGCCGTCCGCCAGGTCCGCGGCGCTGTGTGCGGCCATCCCGCCGGGACGTCCCTCGGGCCGGCGGCGCGGCGCGGCGTCGAGACCACCGTCGACGAAACCACGTCCGAGACCACCGTCGAGCCCGTCGTCGAGGCCGCCATCGAAGCCCCTGTCGAGGCGCAGGCCGCGTGGGTCCTCGAGCTGCCGGTCGGCCAGGTCGCCGCCGTGGCCGCCGGCCGCGCGGGCGTCGCCGTACCGGCCGGCGCGGGAGTCCGGCCCGTAACCGGTGGCCCGGGGATCGTCGCCGTACCGGCCGGCGCCGGTGTCGCTGCCGGGACCTCCGGTGCGGGGATCGTCCTGATAACCGCTGCCGCCGGGGTCGCCGCGGTAGCCATTGTCGCGGGCGTCACCGCCGTAGCCGGCCTGGCGCGCCTCGGCACCGTAGCCACCGTCGCGGCCATCGTGCGGGTCACGGGGGTCACGGGGGTCACTGCCGTAGGCGGCCGCGCGCGGGTCCTCCCCATAGCCCGCCGGGCGAGGGTCCTCCCCGTAACCCACCGCACGCGGGTCCTCCCCATAGCCTGCCGCGCGAGGGTCCTCCCCATAGCCGGCACCGCGGGGGTCGCCGTGCTGGCCACCGAACCTGTCGTCGCTACCACCGGAACGAGCCTCGCCAGGACGAACCTCTCCGGGACGGGCGTCGCCGCCACCGGGGCGGACGTCGTCGGCGGCCTCGGGCCGCAGGCGGGCGGACGCCCGGTGCGGAACCGCCGCGACCGCTCCGGCCAGCGCGAGCTCCTCGGCGGGGGTGGGCCCGGCCCGACGTCCACCGCGATCGCCCGGCGCGCCGGGACCAGTTCCGCTGCCGCCGCCGGCACCTCCGCCGTACACGGAGCCGCCCGCCGCGAGCGCCGCCGGCTGCCGGCCGCCGTTCGACCCGGCGGCCGGCAGCGATGCGGCCTGATGCGGGATCTCGGTGTGGATGAGCCCGGCCGGGATGATCGTGACGACGTGGACGCCCCCGTACACGCTGGGCTTGAACCGCACGGCGATCCTGTGCCGGGCGGCCAGCCGGGCGACGACGAACAGGCCGATCTGGCTGCCCTGCGTCGAGGCCTCGAACGGCGGCGGGTTGGCCATCCGGTGGTTGGTCGAGGCGTAGGAGGCCGGGTCGAGGCCGACGCCGCGGTCCTCGATCTCCACCGTCCAGCCCTGGCCGACGCGGCTGGCCTGCACGGTCACCGGGGTGTCGGGTGGGGAGAAGGCGGTGGCGTTCTCGATGAGCTCGGCGAGCATGTGGGTCAGGTCGCCGACGGCCGAGCCGACGATCTCGACGTCCGACGTCGGCAGGTGCACGTGTACCCGGGTGTAGTCCTCGACCTCGCTGGCCGCCGCGCGCAGCACCTGGACCAGGCGCACCGGCCCGCGGAAGGTGCGTCCCGGCTGGCCGCCGGCGAGGACGATCAGGCTCTCCGCCAGCCGCCGCATGCGGGTGGCCTGGTGGTCGACGCCGAACAGGCGGGTGAGGATCTCGCCGTCCTGCTGGTCGCGCTCGAGCTCGTCGATCAGCCGGAGCTGGCGCTGGATCAACCCCTGGGTGCGTCGGGCGAGCGTCTGCAGGATGGCGCCGACACTGCGGCTCTCCGCCACCTCGTAGGCCGCCGACACCGCGGACGAGTAGGTCACGTTGAAGGCACGGGCGACGTCGCCGATCTCGTCGCCGGCCGCGGTGGCGAAGGCCGGCGGCTCGGCGGCCGGGTCGATGGGATGTCCCTGCCTCAGCTTCGAGGTGACCGCGGGCAGCCGCCGCTGGGCCACCTCGAGCGCGCCGGACCGCAGCGCGCGCAGCGCGCCGACCAGCCTGGTCGCGACGCCGACGGACACCGCGATCGACAGGGCGACCACGCCGGCGGCGAGCAGACCGGAGAGCAGGGCGCTGCGCAGCGCGGCGTCGGCGAGCGAGGCGCTGCGGTGCTCCAGGTCGTCGACGACCTGCCGCTGCACCTTGCGGAGCTGCTCGCTCTTCGCGCCGCTCGCCGTCGCCCACGCGGTGAAGTCGATCCGCTCGCCGCGCAGCACCCGGTCGCGCAGGTCGGTGACGGGGTTCAGCGTCGGGCCGACGACGGAGTCGTACAGGGCGAGCTGCTCGGGGGTGGCGGACGACCGGAACTGGGTCATCCACGCCGCCTCGGCGCCGATCGCCGACTGGACCCGGGTGGCGCTGTCGGGCACCGCGCCGCCGAGCACGGCCGCCGCCGAGACGTACCCGTACTGCTGGCTGATCGCCTCGCTGGCCCGGGAGACCGCGGACAGTGCGGTGGCCCCGCGCACGACCTCGGTGTCCTCGCTGCCGATGCCGACCATGGCGGCGCCGACGTCCAGCCAGGAGGAGATCATCTGGTTGAAGGTGACGGTTCCCGGGCCGGGCTGGAGGGTCTGCGCGTCGACGCCGGCGCGCACCGTGGCGAGCCCGGCCATCTGGTTCCGCGCGGCGCCGACCGCGTCCCGGACCTGGTTGCGCGGGCCCGCCGGCAGTTCGTCGGCCGTCTCGGTGACGGTTGCGAGGGCCTCGTCGACCGGGCTGCGCGCGCTCGTCGAGCGGGCGGCGAACTCCCGTTCCCGGTAGCCGGAGCCGACCAGGCTGGAGACGGCGTACCGCTCGGCCTGCAGGGCGTAGACAAGATCGTTGACGTGGATGAGGAACCGGGCGGCGGTCCTGGTCTGGTCGCTCGCGCGCTGGGCCGCGAGCTGGCCGGTCACGACCCAGCTACCGAAGCCGACCAGGGCCAGCAGTGGCAGGAGCAGGACCAGAGTGATCTTGTACCGGATGGGCCAGTTCCGCACTCCGCCACCTCTCGTCGGGGACGCGGGGGTCCTCGAGACATCCAGTCGGCCGACGGGACCGGGGGGCGGCAGGAGGGGAGTAACCGCGCCCGGCTGCGGACGCACTGGGTGGCATGGCGACCTCGCCCCGGCGCCAACAGCCACCGAGAACGACGCTGAGCAGCTGTTCCGATCCCGTCGGCAATCAGGACGCTAACCGTGAGAGGTGCTCTACCGGAAGAGTAATCATGTGACGCTTTAGGGACGTCGTGTCCTGTTCATGCCATTACCGCGCCCGCCGGACGCCCGATCGCCCGTCCGGTCGCCCGCGCGGTCGCCTCGACGGGCACCGGCGGCACCCGTCTGGCCAAGTCGTGCCACCGGACGGGCCGCGCCCGGCCCCGAGGAGGCGGCCGCGGGCACCGACGAGGAGGATCCGGCCGCCTGCGCGGGCGCCGACGCCGCCGATGCGGACGCGGTCGCCGCGGCGGGGTCCGACTCGGGCGACGCCGGAGCGGGAACCGCTGGCAGGGCAGCCGCGCGGCCGCCCCGGCCGGCCGCGAGCGCCCCGCCGCGGACACCACCGAGAACCCCGCCGAGGGCGCCGTCGAGGCCGCCGTCGAGGCCGCCGTCGAGCGCAGCGTCGAGGCCGCCGTCGAGGCCGCCGTCCGGTCCGCCGTCCCAGCGGCCGGCGCCGGCGCCCCGGGGCAGGTATCCGGCGCGCGCGGCGGCGGCACCGAGTTGGAACCGGGTCAGCACGCCGAAGCGTTGGCACATCTCCGCCACGTCCCGTTTCACCGTCCGGTCGGAGACACCGAGCTCCCGGGCCGCACGGCTGTCGTCGAGCCCGCTGTCGAGCAGCTGGAGCAGGGCGCGCTGGCGGCGCACCGTCGCGGGCTCGTCGAGCTCGACCTCACCCGACCCGCGCCGCGCCGCCGCGTACTGGGTGCGGGTCACCATGTCCGCGATCGCCCGGACCAGAGTCGGGGCGACGACCGCGAACGCGCCGTCGTCGAGGTCGTCGTCACGCACCGGCACGAGCGCGGCGGAGCCGTCCCAGACGATCGCCCGCATCGGCAGTGCCGGCAGCACGTGGATCTGCCCGATCGGCGGCAGCCGCCGCCCCTGGTGCCGCCGGCGCGCCGCCGCGACCGCGCCCGCCGTCCACACGCTGACGACTCGCACGCCCCGGCTGGCGGCCGGTACCAGCAGGTCGGGGACGTCCCCACCGAGGCCGGGCGGCGGCGGCCCGGTCAGCAGGAACCGGACGGACTGGGTCGATCTGCGGGTCAGCTCCGCCATCCGGGGGAAGATCTCGTCGCGGGCGAGAAGCTGCACGCCCGCGTTGGTCCCCGCCCGGCGGCGGCCGGCGACGTAGTCGCCGAACAGGCCCGACCGGTAGAGCTGCGCCCGTTCGTCGGCCATCCGCGCCCGCTCGGCGACCAGCGCCGCCTCGCGCATGGCGTGGCGTGCCTGCAGGACGCGCACCGGGTCCTGCGGCTCCCACTGGTGGCCGACCCGGCGAACGAGACCCGCCTCCACCAGCCGGTCCATCTCGGCCTGGACAATGGGCTCGGGGCGGCGCAGCCACTCCGCGAGCAGGTCAACCCCGCAGTAGGGGTGGCGGGCCACCGTCCGCCACACCTCGTCGGAGAATTCGTCCAGACCCTCGAATCCGAGTTCGGACAGACGCACGCCCACCCCTCCCCGCGCAGCCGCCAGCCACAAGCGACGAACATTCCAGATACGTCCCGGAAACACTTCGCTGGATTCACGGGAAATCGCGGTGCGGGGCAGACCGAGAACCGCGCTGACGCGCCGATTACATCTGGTTACGGCAAGCTATACCACTTTGGGTGACTCTTCAACGGCTTTGCGCGAATTGCGGCAGGATCGACCGCGACACAACAACAGATACACAAAGATGATCGATTGTTTGACCTGTCATGTTCCTGCATGGTGCGCACGGACGATGAACCTGACCCCATCCGTAACATAGCGATAATTAAACCTATACACACCAACAGAAGCCCACCTGCGCTCCGGGCCGAGAGCGGCCGTCGTCGGCGCCTGGACCCGGCCCGTCCCACGCCACGGGCCCGGGGCGCACCGCTGAGGGCCGCCGCCAGGCGACCCGCTCCGGCCCCCGTCCACGCACAAAACCGTTACCCGCCCGTTACCCGGCCGGACGGCCCGCGATCGGCCGGGAATCGACGGCGCGGGCTGGCAGACGCCCATTCCACGCGTCCGCCCGGGGACGCCGGAGGCTGATTTGAAGATGACGTCGATGATGACTGTCGCCGGAATGATCAGTCCGACTGTGTCTGTTCCCTGTCCCGCCACGGCACCTTCGCGATGACGTAGGTCGGCCCGCCGGGTGGGCTGTCCACGATCAACGTGCCGTCGATGGCGTCCAGCCGCTCGGTGAGGCCCGCCAGGCCGCTGCCCCGGCCGAGGCTCGCGCCCCCGCGGCCGTCGTCGGTTATCCGCAGCAGCAGGTTGTCACCGACCCGGCGCAGGTCGACCAGCGCGTCCGACGCCTGGCTGTGCTTGCTGATGTTGGTGAGCAGCTCGGCGGCGGTGAAGTAGACGATGCCCTCGATCGCCGGCGCCGGCCGCTCGTCCAGCTCGACCGTCACCCGGACGGGAACCGTGCAGCGCATCCCCAGCGACGGGATCGCGCCCGGCAGGCCCCGGTCGGTGAGGATCGCGGGATGGATGCCGCGGGCCAGGTCGCGCAGCTCCCGCAGCGCCAGCTTGACCTCGCCGTGCGCCTCCTCGACCATCTTCGCCGCGGTGTCCGGGTCGTCGGCGAGCTTCTCCCGCGCCAGGCCCAGCCCCATCGCGAGCGCGACCAGCCGCGCCTGCGCGCCGTCATGCAGATCCCGCTCGATGCGCCGCAGGTCGGCCGCGGCCGTGTCGACGACGACGCCGCGGTCGGCCTCCAGCTCCCTGATCCGCCGCTCCATCCGGTCGGACGGCGAGAGCAGCGCCGAGATCATCGCCCGGTCGACGGCTGCCAGTGCCCGGGCCACGACCGGCAGCACCGGCCAGCCGACGAGCAGCAGCACCAGCGTCACGGTGAAGGTGACGATCACCCATGGAAGCCGGATCACGAAGTACAGGGCGTGCCGCCAGCCGACCGGGTCCGCCACCGCGGCCCACAGTCGGCCGAAGGCACCCGTGGACGCCGACCGCGGCCGCGACGCCGTCGGAATGTGCAGGCCGAGGATGGCCCGGGCCCGGGCCCGTTCGACGGTGCCGAGCGCCCGGGTCACCACCAGGCCGATGGTCAGCAGCGGCAGGCCGACGACCGTGACCGCCATCCCCACGCCGACCGAGAACCAGACGACCACGAAGACGAACCCGACGAGGCCCGTCGGCAGGTTCAGCAACAGGAAGAGGACCCGCCGCCAGGTCCGGTTGTCGAGGGCGAAGACCTGCTCGGGCCTGGCGTCCACCCCGGCGCCGGGCTGATCGGGAACGGGCTGGTCGGGAACGGGTTCTTTCCCGGCCGGCGGGGCCACGGGCTGCTCGGTCCGTTGGTCCGGGGTCGCGTCGACGGGGCCGGCCACTGCTGGGGCTCCTCCCGGGTGTGCGGCGGCTGCACGGGGCAGGCTCAACTCTCGCGCCACTCCGTCTGGACGACACAGCCTGGACGACGCACAAGGACACCGTACTCGTTCAACAGGACAAACAATAGCGAGGGTTTCTATCCGCTTTACGGCAGCACCGAACGAGACCACATCGTGTGACGCGGGGGCCGGCGCAAGAAAATTCCTCAACCCCCCGCCGCCACAGTCGCACGGCGTGTAAGAATAAGCGCCGAACAGGAAAGTAACGGGGCGCCCTCCCGCCCTGGTCCACTGAGGATTCAGCGAGATCGCAGCCGTCGCGTCTCGGCGGCCTGGCGGTTCCGGGAGGCATGGCTCCATGGGGGGAAATGATTTGGATCAGCAGAAACCCACGGGCGGCGATGTGTCGTGACGGTATCGCTCCGGCCCCGCCCACGGCCCACATCGGGCATACATCCGAGCTGCTCAGACAGCTTGCGGGGTGTCCCCTGGCCCAGCGCCGAGCGCGCTGCCGGGCCACAGTGAACCACTGCCACGCCGGCACATCCTGAGTCGCCGTACCGGGCGTTGTCCACTTTCGAAACGACCGCCGGCCGACCCGTCGATAGTTTTCTCCGGCCAGCGCTAAACCGCGCGAACCTGATTCCTCCAATCCGTTCCGGGGAATCAGTTGGACACCGCACCGGAATAGTTCCGTCGACATTTCTTGCGGCGCCGGCCGAATACACCGTCCAACGACCCGTGAGGGTGGCTGGCACCTGGGCGGCCGGCTGGTTGGCCGGGTCGTGATGCCTCGGCTGGATCCGTCCAATGGTCTCATCCGGGCCGGAGCGATCGGCTGACCCGGGTTCCGGGCTGACCCACCGACCGGCGCGCCACAGCGATCTCCCGCTGGAGCGCGGTGGCGGGGCTGGTCACGCCCGGTGCTCGTCATGCCCGGTGCTCGTCCTGCCCGTCGCGCCCTGAGCTGGGCACATCCCGGGTCAAGGAACACCTGGGTTCGGCGCGTCCCGAGTTCGACGTGCCTGGGCTCGGCCCGCCCCCGGGCCTGGTCCCGGGCGTGATCGCGCCGAGACGGCTGGCGTCCGGACAGGGCGCAGGAGAACCGGCCGCCGGTCGTCGACCGGCCGCCACCTCCCGTGCGGCGACGGCCGTCCCGCCGCCGCACGGACCCCATCTCGCACGGAGGAACCATGCACGTCCCCCTGACGTCCGGCGCGGCGCTCACCCGCGCGGGGCTCCCGCCCGCCCACCAGGCTCCCGGCGGGGCGGGCGGCGCGGCCCCGGTCGCCCGCGACGCCTCCCCGGACCACGCGACCGTGCTGCTCGATCTGCTCTCGGATCTGCTGACCAACCTCGTGGGCCTCGCCTTCGTGCTGTACATGACGGTCGGCCTGCTCGGGGTCCTGCTGGCACTGGCGCTGCGGGCCCGGCGCGGCGCGTCCCGGCCTGGTCCCGGAGCGGCGACGTGAACCTGCTCGACACCGACGGCCGCGACGCGCGCCTGCTCGCCGCAACCATGATCACCTTCGGGATGGTCTACCTGTTCGCGATGCTGGTGCTCTCCCGTGTCCACCGGCCCCGGACGGGCACGCCCCCCGACGGCATCTTCTTCGTCTTCGTGATGCCCTGCCTCAACGAGGAGGCGGTCATCGAGGCGAGCCTGCGCCGGCTCCTGCTCTCCCCCGCCACGAACCGCCGGGCCCTCGTCGTCGACGACGGCTCGGACGACCGGACCTCGCTGATCGTCCGCGGGGTGGCCGACGACCGGGTGTGGCTGCTGCGCCGCGAGCCACCGGACGCCCGACGGGGCAAGGGTGCCGCGCTGAACGCCGCCGTGGCCCATCTGGCGACCCGCCCGGAGATCGCCGCCTGCGACCCCGACGACGTGATCATCGCCGTGGTCGACGCGGACGGCCGTCTCGACCCGCACTCGGTGGAGGCGGTCGCCCCCTACTTCGCCGATCCCCGCACCGCCGGCGTGCAGACGGGCGTGCGCATCAACAACCGGCACACCAGCCTGCTCGCCCGGCTCCAGGACATGGAGTTCGTGATCTACACCGATGTCTTCCAACGCGGACGCGGCCAACTGGACAATGTCGGCCTCGGTGGCAACGGCCAGTTCGTCCGGCTCTCGGCGCTGCGGTCCCTCGGCGGCGACCCGTGGTCGCACAGCCTGACCGAGGATCTCGATCTCGGTGTCCGGCTGCTGCTGACGGGCTGGCGCAACCAGTTCTGCCCGCAGGCGGACGTCCACCAGCAGGGGGTCGTCCGGCTGGGACGGCTGCTGCGGCAGCGGTCGCGCTGGTTCCAGGGCCACCTGCAGTCGTGGGCGCTGATGCCCCGCGTGCTGCGGCAGGCGCGGGCCCGGGCGCTGCCCGACATGCTGTTTCACCTCTCCAGCCCGCTGCTGATCCTCCTCGCGTCGCTGCTGACGGCCGCCTTCGTGCTCAGCACGGTGGGCGTGCTGACGAGCTGGCTCGCCGGCGGGCCGGCGCCGGACCCGCGCTACTTCCTCGGCGCCTACCTGATGGCGGCGGGACCGGCGCTGGTCTGCGCGCTGATCTACCGGTCACGCGAGCCGCTTGTTGGCTTCGGCGTGGTCCGCCTAGCCGGCTATGCACACCTCTACATGCTGTACGCGCTGGTGTGGTTCGTCGCCGGCTGGTGGGCGATGGGACGGGTGGTCAGCGGCCGGACGAGCTGGCACAAGACCGCCCGAACCCCGGAGAGCGCGCCACCCACGCCCCTCCAGCCGGTGTCCGCCGCTCCCGCCGCTCCCGAGGGACCGGACCGGTGAGCGCCAACCACGACCACACCGACCTCCACCACAGCCGCCACCTCGGCCAGGAGCGTGGCCGGCCCGGCGCCGGCCCGCCAGCCAGGTCCGCCGTCGGCTCGCCGCGCCCGCCGCGTCGGCGGGTCCGCCGCCGGTATCGGCTCGTCGTCCTCGCGCTGGTCAGCGCGGGCGGGATGGCCGCCCTCGCCGGGCTGTGGGCGGTCATCTCGCTCAGCACCGAGGACGGGCCGACCCGCTGGCGGGACGGGACCAGGCACGGCCCGTGGCTGGCGGTCTTCGACGGCTACGGCCGCACCACCGGGCAGCTCGAGGCCGGCGGCCTGGTGATCACACTCGCCCCCCGGACCGCCGACGCACCGGAGCGCACCCACGCCGGCCTGGTGGTCAGCTCGGAGCACTACGGCGACGTGCGGTTCACCACGCAGGTGCGCACCGTCCGCCAGCTGCGCCACGGCACCCCGGCCCCGTGGGAGGTCGGCTGGGTGCTCTGGAACTACACCGACCCGGCGCACTTCTACGCCTTCGCGCTGAAGCCCAACGGCTGGGAGCTCAGCAAGCAGGACCCCGCCTACCCCGGCGGCCAGCGGTTCCTGGCCAGCGGGCCGGCGCCGCGGGCCCGCCTCGGCAGCTGGCACACGGTGGAGGTGATCCACGACCGGGACTCGATGGCGGTGTCCGTGGACGGCGTCCCCACGGTGCGGATGCAGGACACCGAGCGCCCCTACGTCTCCGGTGCCGTCGGCCTGTACTGCGAGGACTCCGTCGTGGAGTTCCGCGGGTCCGGCGCCCGCCACCTGCGCCCGACCGACCAGCCGCCGTTCTGACCGGCCGCCGTTCCGGCTGGCGCCGACCGGCCGCCGTTCGGAGCGGCGGCCCCCGAGCACCCGCCTCTCGGCGCGGTGGAGTTCAGCCGTTCACAAACGATCAAGAATGGGAGGATTCGACATGACCGACAGCTCTGACGGTCGCACGGTGCTGCTCGTGTACGGCACCAGACCCGAGGCGATCAAGATGGCTCCGGTGGTCCATGAACTTGGACGGACCGGCCCGCTGCGGCCGGTCGTGGCCGTCACCGGCCAGCACCGGTCCATGCTCGACCAGGTCAACGACCTCTTCGGCATAGTTCCCGACTACGACCTCGGGATCCTCCGGGACCGGCAGTCGCTGGCCGGGGTGACCACCCGCTCGCTCGGCGGCCTGGAGTCGGTGATGGCCGAGGTGCGCCCGGACGTCGTGGTCGTCCAGGGCGACACGACGACGGCGTTCACCGGTGCCCTCGCCGCGTTCTACCAGGGCCTGCCCGTCGTCCACATGGAAGCCGGGCTGCGCACCGAGGACCCGGCCTCGCCGTTCCCGGAGGAGATCAACCGCCGGCTCACCTCGCAGCTCGCCGACCTGCACCTAACGCCCACGCCGTCGGCCCGGGCGAACCTGCTGGCGGAGGGTATCCGGCCGGAGTCCGTGCTGGTCACCGGCAACACCGTCATCGACGCGCTGCTGCACGTCACGGCGGCACCGCCCCCGCCGGACCGGCTGCTCGCCGAGGTCCGCCAGCGCTCGGGCGACGGCCGGCGGCAGGTGCTGCTCGTCACCGCGCACCGGCGCGAGTCGTGGGGGGAGCCGCTCGCGCGGGTCGGCGCGGCGCTCGCCCGGCTGGCCGAGCAGCGGCCCGAGCTGCTGATCGTGCTGCCCGTGCACCGCAACCCGGTGGTGCGGGAGACGGTCCTGCCGCCGGTGGAGGGGTTCCCCAACATCCTCGTCGCCGATCCCGTCGACTACGCCACCTTCGCGCACCTGATGAAGGCTGCGACGGTCGTCCTGACGGACAGTGGCGGTATCCAGGAGGAGGCGCCCAGCCTGGGCAAGCCGGTTCTGGTGCTGCGGGACAACACCGAGCGGCCCGAGGGGGTGCAGGCCGGCACCGCCTGCCTGGTCGGCACCGAGTCGAACCGGATCGTCGCGGCCGTCGACCGGCTCCTCGACGATCCCGTCGCCTACGCGGCGATGGCGGAGGCGATCAACCCCTACGGCGACGGGCAGGCGGCGCGCCGCACCGTCGCCGCGATCGCGCACCGCTTCAGTGACGCGCCCGCCCCGGACTCCTTCGTCCCGCGCCCGCGCACGATCACCATTCCCGTCCAGCCGGCCGCCCCGGGGCAGGAGCTGACCGGCTCCGCCGCCGGCCGACGAGAGGAGTCCGGAACATGACCCCGCCGCTCAGGTGGCTCCCGCGCCGGCGCACGAGCCGTCCCGACGGCACCGGCCGGGGTGTCCGCCGGGGCATCAGACGCGGTGGCCGCGCGGCGACGACCGCCGGGCTGCTCGCGGTCGTGCTCGGTGCCGGCGCCGGTGCCGGTGCCGCGGCACCCGTGGCCGCGGCACCGGACGCGCCCAAACACCCGCCGCGGCACGCCCGCGCGGCCACCCCGCAGGTGCTGCCCGCCGAGGGGCGCTTCGCCTCACCGCCGGCTCCACCGGCTCCACCGGCGCCGCCGCGCACCCCGCCGCCGCGGCGGGCCGCGCGGCCCGTCCCGGGCACGAACCAGCGCCCGCCCGCGGCACCGGACGGTGCCACCGGGCCCGGGGCCGCGCCGGCGCCGTCCGGCCAGGCGACCGGGACGGGCACCCTGATCCTGTACGACACCACCGGCGCGTGGGGGTGGCTGGGCGAGCAGTACGCCATGCAGGCGGCCAACCTGGCCTCCCGGTTCGGCACCTGGCAGGCCCGTCCGGTCAGCTCGTACACCGCGGGCCAGATGTCCGCGTACGCCGCGGTGGTGTACGTCGGGTCGACCTACGACGAGCAGGTCCCGACGGCGTTCCTCACCGACGTGCTGGCGGGCAGCCGGCCCGTGGTGTGGATGTACAACAACATCTGGCAGCTCACGTCGCAGGCGCCGACCTTCCCGACGACGTACGGGTGGAACTGGTCCGGCTTCGACACGTCGGCGATCGGGACCGTCAGCTACAAAGGGACCGACCTGACCCGGTACGCGGCGAACGCCGCCGGGATCATGAACTACGCCTCCGTGGACACCACCAGGGCCACGGTGCTCGCCGAGGCGGTGCGCGGTGACGGCACCCGCTTCCCCTGGGCGCTGCGGTCCGGGAACCTGACCTACATCGGCGAGATCCCGTTCGCCTACGCCGACATGACCGACCGCTACCTCGCGGTGGCCGACATGCTCTTCGACGTCCTCGCGCCGCAGACCGCCGCCCGGCACCGCGGGCTCGTCCGCGTCGAAGACGTCGGGCCGGACGCCGACCCCGCGGAGCTGCACGCGATCGCCGACTACCTGTCCTCCGCGCAGGTACCGTTCTCGGTCGCCGTCTACCCGCGGTATGTGGACGCGAACGGCACGTACAACAACGGCGTACCGCAGGACTACACCCTCGCGTCCAGACCGGCGGTGGTCAGCGCGCTGAAGTACATGACCCAGCGCGGCGGCACACTGATCATGCACGGCTGGACACACCAGTTCTCGAACGTCGCCAACCCGTACTCGGGCGCGAGCGCGGACGACTTCGAGTTCTTCCGGGCGCATGTCGACGCCCAGGACTACGTGGTCTACGACGGACCCGTGCCCGGCGACAGCCAGACGTGGGCGACCGACCGGATGAACGGCTCGGCCGCCGCGTTCACCGCCGCCGGGCTGCCGGTGCCGACGACCTTCGAGTTCCCGCACTACGCCGCGTCCGCCCCCGACTACGCCGCGGCCCGGGCGGAGTTCCCGCGCCGCTACGACCGCGGGCTCTACTTCCGCAACCAGCTCGCCGGCGGCGCGGTGGACCACACGAAGTACGGCGGCCAGTTCTTCCCGTACCCGGTGACGGACGTCCACGGGTCCTTCGTCATTCCGGAGAACATCGGGAACATCGAGCCCGAGCCGTTCAACAACCACCCGGCGCGGCTGCCCGCGGAGCTGATCGACGCGGCCCGGCGCAATCTGGTCGTCCGGGACGGTTTCGCCAGCATGTTCTACCATCCGTATCTGGGCGTTGACTACCTGCGCCAGACCGTGGAGGGCGTGCGCGCCCTCGGATACACCTTCGTCGCGGCCGGCTCCGTCGTCGCGGGCGGGTAGATCTGACGGGCGCGGGAGCCCAGGTGGACTCCCGCGCCCGTCTCTTTCACGGATCTGTTTCCGGCTTTCCCCGGACCCGCGTTTTCGCCCTGTGGTGCGCCTGTTCCCGTGGATTTCGTTCGCACGGTTCTCCGGGAGTGCTACCGCGAGGCCCGGCCGGTGATGGCGACGCGTGCGCCGAGGCCGGTCAGGTAAAGCGGGCTGCGGTCGGTGAATCCGGCGACGTCCTCCTCGCCGATGTAGAGATCGAGGTGGCGCTGCCCGCCAAGCCCCGGCGTGAACTCGTCCCGGACCTCCCACGTCCCGCGCCGCAGCGCCGCGCACGCGTTCGGGTCGATCTCGGAGCCGTCCTCCTCGTGCCCGCAGTCCTCGACCACGAAGGTCGTGCCGGCCGGCAGGGTGGAGGAGTCGGCCGCGGCGCTGCGGAACGGGACCAGCGCCCGCCCGGCGGTGTCGACCGGGACATCGTCGATCCAGAAGCCGGAATCGTACGACCAGTTCAGCGCCGAGCCCCGCCGCGGGCCGCTGGTGATCCGCCCCGTTCCCTCCTCGCGCACCACCTGGACGAATCCGGCCGGGAACGTCCCGAGGAAATCGTTACCAAAGACGCAGTCGAGCTGGGGGCAGCCCCGCACCGTCAGAGGTGGGCCGTCATGGAAACGCTCCACGGCCGTGTAGTAGACGGTGATCTCCCAGTCGCCTTCGGGCCCGCTCGGGGGCTGGCCACCCGCCGACGGCGCACAGGCGCCCATTCCGATCAGCAGGGTTCCGGCGATTCCGGACATGGCGGAAACCGCCGCACGCCGATTCAGCCACCGGACCTTGTTCACGATGCCCACGACACGACACTGTCCCGGTTTCCCCAACGGCGGGCAACGATCTCTATCGAAAAAAGCTCCGGGCCACCGCGGAAGACCACACTGTATTTACGCCGGGGCCGGATTCAGGACGCGCACGCGGACACCAGCGGCCCGTGACTCGCCGGGACGTACCGGGACGCACCGGCCGTGCGCGGGCAGCGGCAACGGCCCCGGCGGGCCCAGGAACTCGCCCTGCCCCTGGTCCACACCGGCGGCGGTCAGCACGCGCAGCTCGTCCGCCCTCTGGATGCCCTCCGCCACGAGACACGCCCCGATCTGCCGGGAGAAGTGCACGAGCGCCTCGACGAGCGCGCGCCGCGCCGCGTCGGCACCGACGTCCGTCGTCAGCCAGCGGTTCATCTTCACGACGTCCGGCAGGATCTGCACCAGCCGGCGCAGGCTCGCGTAGGCGACGCCGACGTTGTCCACCGCGATCCGCACCCCCATGTCCCGCAGCTCGTAGAGGCGGGCGAGCGTGCCGGGCAGGTCGTGGATGCCGTCCCGTTCGGTGATCTCGACGATCAGCTGGTCGGCCGCCGTGACCGCTAGCAGCTCCCCGAGGCGGCCGGACGCGATGGTCGCCGGGGACGCGTTCACCGCGAGCGACAGCCCGCGCGGGAACCTGGGCAGCTCCGCGACCGCAGCCCGGATCGCCGCCAGCTCCAGATCGATTCCCATCCCGACCGACGCGGCGTGCGCGAACCAGCGGTCCGGCGGAAGATCACCGAAGTACGGGCCGGCGGCGCTGCGGTCGTCGGCCTCCTCACCGGCCGCCCCGCCAGCCTGGTCACCGGTCTCCTCACCGAGGTCCCCGGCCGGCTCCCCCGGCGGCGCGGGGAAGGTGGGGAAGCGGGCCAGCGCCTCGGCGCCCACGAGGCCGTGCGTCGGCAGGTCGAACACCGGCTGGAAGACCATCACCGGCCCGCCGCGGGCGATTACCTGCGCGATCACGCTCCGGATGTGGTCGTCGTCCGCCCCGCCGCGGTGCAGGGCGGACACCGCGTCCGCCACGACGTCGGCGAGCAGGCCCAGGAAGCGGGCCTCGCGGTCACCCAGGCCCGGGTCCGGCTCGGTGCTCAGCGCGCACAGCATGCCGTAGAACTCGCCGCTGTCGAGGTACACAGGCGCGCCCACGTACGAGCCGATGCCCAGCTCGCGGGTGACGGCCAGGGCGGCGGTGCGCTGATCCGCCCGGGCGTCGGGAATGACGGCGGGCAGCCGCCCGTCCAGCACCCGGGCACAGTAGGTCGCCTCCTGCTCGACATGCCTGCCGACCAGGCGCTCGACCAGCTCACCCTCCCCGGAGATCAGGTCGATGACCTGTTCGTCCCCGGTGAACCGCGACAGCCAGGCGACGTCCGTCCCGAGGTGGCGGCGGGCCAGGTCCAACACCCGGGCCACCTCGTCGGTGCGCTCGCGCACCCGCCCGCCGACGCGACGGTCCCGGCCACGCCGGCCGTCACGGCCGTCACGGCCGGCAGGTGGGTCCTGCGACCCAGCCCTGCTAGCGAAAACACTCACCAGTCCACCTCCACGGGTGTGTCCCAGGCGTCCAGCCCGGCCCGTGTGGACGTCCGCGGCGGTAGGCTTTCGCGCCATCGCCGGACTTCCGTCACCTCGTACCGTTTCCCGCGGCCCGGTGTCCCGCGACCCGATGTCCCGCAGCACGGTGTCCCGCGGCGCGGTCGCGGGCGGGAAGGCCGGCTGGCTCCGCCGGCTGACGCGTCAGTGCTGGCGGCACCGCGCGGCGCTGATCACCACCTGGGTCTGTGCGGTGACCGGGATGACCATCAACGCGCTCACCCCGCTGCTACCCAGGGTGATCATCGATGATGTGATCATCGCGCGGTCCCGGCCGATGCTGCCCTGGGCCGGGCTGATGCTGCTGGCCGGGATCGCCGCCTACCTCCTCCTCATGGTGCGCCGGCGCTGCGGAGCCCGCATGACGCAGGAGGTCACGCACGACCTGCGGACGGCGATGTTCACCTCGCTCACCCGCCTGGACGGCGCCGGCCAGGACTCCCTGGAGATCGGCCAGGTGATCGGCCGCAACACCTCGGATCTGACCCGGGTCCAGAACCTGCTCACCCGTACCCCCACGGCACTCGGCGGCCTTGTGGCGCTGGCCGTCTCGCTCGGGGCGATGGTGGTCCTCTCCCCGCGGCTCACCGCCGTCGCGCTGGTGACCCTGCCGGTGCTCGGCGCGCTCTCCCTGACCAGTCGCGTGACGCTGTTCCCCGCCTCCTGGTACGCGCAGCAGCAGGAGGCGGCGGTCGCCGGGGTGGTGGCGGCGACGGTGTTCGGCGTGCGGGTCGTCAAGGGCTTCGGGCAGGAGGAACGCGAGCTGAACCGGCTGGAGGCGGTGGCCGCCAGGCTGTTCGCCCACCAGCTGCGCGTGGTGCGCATCGACAGCCGCTTCGCGCCGTCGATCCGGGCCGTGCCGTCGCTGGGGCAGATCGCGATGCTCGCCTTCGGCGGCGCGCTCGCCGTGCACGGCCAGCTCTCGCTCGGCACCTTCATCGCGTTCGCCACCTACCTGACCAGGATCAACCAGCCGATCCGCAACCTGGTCGCGCTGGTGACCCTGGCCCAGCAGGCGCGGGCCAGCGCCGAGCGGATCTTCGAGGTCATCGACACCGGCCCCACCGTCGTCCAGCGCCCGGACGCGGCCGACCTTGACGTCGCCGAGAACAGCGACGTCGCCGAAGACCCCGCGGACGGGCCGGCGAAGGTGCGGCCTGCCCAGGCCCGGCCGGTGCCGGGTGCCGCGGCCGTCGAGTTCGACGACGTCTCGTTCGGTTACCAGGACGGCCGGCCGGTCCTGGACGGCTTCCGGCTGGCGGTGGCGCCCGGCGAGACGGTCGCGCTCGTCGGCCGCTCCGGCTCCGGCAAGTCCACCGTCGCGGCGCTGCTCAGCCGCTTCTACGACCCGTCCGCGGGCGTCGTGCGGGTGTACGGGCACGACGTGCGCGATCTGACGCTGACGAGCCTGCGCGGGCTGATCGGCGTCGTCGGCGACGACGGCCTGCTGTTCTCGACCAGCCTGTGGGAGAACATCGCCTACGGGTGCCGGGACGCCCCGACCGCGACGGTGCTCGCGGCGGCGCGCGCGTCGCGGGTCGACGAGTTCGCCACCGACCTGCCCGAGGGCTACCGGACCAGGGTCGGCGAACGCGGCCTGACGCTCTCCGGGGGCCAGCGCCAGCGCGTCGCGATCGCCCGGGCGATCGTCGCCGACACTCCCGTCCTCGTGCTGGACGACGCGACGTCCGCGATCGACGCGGAGGTCGAGGCGGAGATCCACCGGGAGCTGCGGACGGTCACCTCGACCCGGACGACACTGCTGATCGCCCACCGCCGGGCGACGCTGCGCCTGGCCGACCGGATCGGGGTCGTCGAGCAGGGCCGGATCCTCGACATCGGCACCCACGACGAGCTGATCGCGCGCTGCGCCGCCTACCGCGACCTGATCACCCCGGACGACCCGGCCGACCAGGACGATCCGGGCGACCAGGGCGATCCGGGTGACTTCGCAGCCCCGCGGCCCCGCGAGCCCACGGAAGCGACCACACCCACCGAGACCCCGGTGCCGGACATCCAGGCCGCCGCCGTTCCCGAACTGGAAGGACTGCCGGCGGCGCTGCGGCGCCGGGTGCTGGCGCTGCCGCCCGCCCTGGACACCCCGGACCTGGACCAGGAGGTCGTCCGCGCCCGCGACCCCCGCTTCGGGCTCGCCGCCATCGGCCGGCTGCTGTGGGCCTCGCTCACCATCGCCTGGCTGCTGCTCGTCATCGACAGCCTCACCACGCTGGCGCTGCCCATCCTGATCCGGCACGGCATCGACGAGGGCGTGACGGCCCGCTCGCTGCCGGTGGTACTCGGCACCGCCGGGGTCGGCGTCGCCGTCATCGCCGTCTCGTGGAGCGCGCACACCGCCCAGATCCGGGTGGTCGGCCGTCTCGGCGCACGGGTCGGCTACCTGCTGCGGGTGAAGCTGTTCGCGCACCTGCAACGCCTCGGCCTCGACTTCTACGAACGCGAGGCCAGTGGACGGGTGATGACCCGCCTCACCTCGGACGTCGACCAGATCGCCGACTTCATGCGGAGCGACGCCGCGTCATCCGCCGTCTCCGTTCTGACGGCGCTGGGCATCGCGATCGCCCTGGTCGTCATCGACCCCGGCCTCGCACTGGCCGTGTTCGCGCTGGTCCCGCCACTCGTCATCGGCACGGTGTTCTTCCGCGGACGGGCCGCGCGGGCGCACGCCGACGCCCGCGAGAGCCTGGCCGAGCTCACCGCCGAGCTACAGGAGAACGTCACCGCGATGCGGGTCGTCCAGGCGTTCCGCCGCGAGCCCGACACCCTCGACCGTTACCGCGACCGCAGCGCCACCTACCGCGACCAGCGGTTACGCGCCGTCCGGTACCTCGCCTACTACTTCCCCTACATCCAGTTGCTGTCGACGGCGGCGAGCGTGGCGGTGCTGCTCGTCGGCTCCGGGCGGGTACACGCCGGGACGCTGACCATCGGCGCGCTCGCCGCCTACCTGCTCTACATCGAGCTGTTCTTCGCGCCGATCCAGGATCTCGCCGAGGTGTTCGACGAGTACCAGGCGGTCATGGTGGCGCTGGGGCACGCCCGGGAGCTGATGGCCGTCCAACCCGTGCCGGCGGACACCCCGCACGCGCGGCCGGTCGAGCGGCTGCGCGGCGAGATCAGCCTCACCGGCGCCGGCTTCACCTACCCGGGCTCCGCCACGGCCGCGCTGCGGGAGGTGAACGTCACCATCCCCGCCGGCCAGACGGTGGCGCTGGTGGGCCGGACGGGCTCGGGCAAGTCGACCCTCACCAAGATCATAGCTCGCTACTACGACCTCACCGAGGGCACGCTGCGCGTCGACGGCGTCGACGTCCGCGGGTACGCGTTGGCCGACTACCGGCGGCGGCTGGGCCCGGTGCCCCAGGAGGCCCACCTGTTCGCGGGCACGGTCCGCGACGCGATCGCCTATGGACGTCCCGACGCACCGGACGAGCAGGTCAGAGCGGCCGCGCGCACCGCGGGGGCCGAGGAGATGATCGCCGGGCTGCCCGGCGGCTACGGCTACCGGGTGCGCGACCAGGGCCGCAACCTCTCCGCCGGCCAGCGCCAGCTCCTCGCCCTCGCCCGCGCCCACCTCGTCGGGCCGGACATTCTCCTGCTCGACGAGGCCACAGCGGCCCTCGACCTCGCCTCCGAGGCCGCGGTCGCCCGCGCCGCGGCCGAGGTCGGGCGCTCGCGCACCACGGTGGTGGTCGCGCACCGGCTGACCACCGCCGCGCGCGCCGACCGCGTGCTGGTGCTGGACGGCGGCCGTCTCGTCGAGGACGGCACGCACGGCGCGCTGATGGCGGCCGGCGGCCACTACGCCCGCCTGTGGGCGGCCTACGCGCACGAGCACCGCCTGGACGTCTCGTAGGAGGCCGGGCCCCGTCCCGGGACTGTGAGCACCGCGCCGCCCTGCCGCCACCACCCTTCCGAGGAGAAGAGCCAGGACCCTCCCCGATGCGCTAGACCCGCGTCGACTCAGGGGGAGCCGACGGGTAACCGAGCGCCCGCGCGCCTTCTGGACCGTCAGGGATGCCCTGGTACCACAGCCGGCAGATCTGCGCCCACTGGCGGCGTTCCGCGCCGAATGACGTCGCTCTGGTCCAGCCGACCGCGTCGATCACAAGACCGCGGTGCAGGTCGAACGCCGATCTCACGAGCTCGGCGTACGGCGCCGCGCTTCTGAGCAGGCCCCGATGCGCGGCCCAGCTCACGGCGGACCCGAGCGCCAGGCAGAGCAGCGGCGCGTGCCACGGCAGGGTCAGCGCCGCGACGGCCGTGCCGCTGACCGTGAAGAGCAACGCGAGGGTCAGCGACGCGACCGCGCCGTCGACGCGTGTCTTGGACACGGCCAGCTCGGTCCTGAAGTCAGGCGGCAGCACCGCGTACAGGCGTGGCCAGACGACCGCCGAATCAATGCGGTATCGCTGGAAGGCGTGGGTCTCCGAGCTTCGCATCATGTTACCGAGAGCGGACGGCATTACCCACTGGGCCAGGGGCGGGTAACGCGAGTACCGAAGCGGCGATCCTGCGGGCAGCCTGTCGAATATCCGGAGGTGACGGGTCCGTTGGCGCTCCCCGATTACACGCAACGGCCCACGCAGGGCGTAACCCTGGTACATCCGCAGCAGGCCGTGTATCTGGCCGGCCAGAGCCATCGCCCCGGTGACCAACGCGGCGACGGTGACGGTGACGAGCGCGGTCTTCTCCGTACCGGAACGGGCGTACCACCAGGTCGCGGTGTCCGTCCAGCCGATCGCGGAGATGACGAGGAACCCGTTGGCCGCAAGGAAAACGAGCACCTGCAGGAGAGCGCTGCGGACGAACCGCGGGTCCAGCAGGGTCGCGATCTGGTCGAATAACGAAGTCATTGCCGTCCTAGTCCCAGCTCACCGCAAGAACATGACCGGAGACGCAGTAGGTGATCGTCTCGACGAAGATGGTGACATGGTTGACCACACCGCAGACCGCGCAGGTCAGGGCCGTCGACACCGCCTCGGCCAGCGGGTCGCCGACCAGACGTCCGTTCACTGCCGGCGCGGTGAACACCGGACCCGGGACCTGGGTTCCGGTCCACTCGCCCGCGGGAGCGCCTTGAACCGGGACGGACCACTCCGAAGGCGAAGGGATTCTGCGCCCGGATAGATCACTCGTCCATGAATCGCCCAGTTCCGGGACGATGCCGGAGGTCGGGGAAACCCTGAGGCCCGACGTGGGGGGAGCCGGTTCCACATGGTGATGTACATGCTCCAGCAACAGGGCAAGTACGGTGGACATGTCAGGGCGGCGAGCGGGCTCGGCCGCCAGCGTCCGGCCGACCAGGACCCTGAGGTCGTCCGGGAGACTGGCCGGCGTATTCTCCGGTGCCGGGTCCTCGAATGTGTAGTCGCCCGTCGCCGCGAAGACGACAACCGCTCCCCAGCCGAAGACATCGACCGCCTTTGAAACCGTTCCCGACGCCGCACGCTCGGGAGCCATGAATCCCCGGGTTCCCGAACGAAATCCCTCAATGATTCCCGCCGGGGGAATGATCTGGGCCGTCCCGAAGTCGACGAGCTTCGGACCGACTCTCGACATTATGATGTTCGAGGGCGTGACGTCGAGGTGAGCGAAGCCGGCTGCATGGACCGATTCGAGCGCCATGGCCAAAACAGTCGCGACCTGTGCGACGTCCGCCGTCGGGAGCGCCCCGGATTCGGCCACCAGCTCACGCAGAGTGCGACCCGGGATGTACTCGTAGGCGATCCACCACCGGCCCGGGCCCAGCTCCGCGTCCAGTACCACCGCTGTACAGGTCGTCGGGACGCGGCGCGCGATCACGAGCTCGCTCTCGAAGTTCGACCGGAGCATCACCGGGTCGTCCGAATCATTCTTGAGGACCTTCACCGCGGCTCGCTGACCGTCCGGCCGCTGTCCAAGAAAGACGACGGAGGACCCGCCCTCACCGAGCCTGCCGAGAAGCAAATACGGCCCGATCCTCGTGGGATCAGACGGCAGCAGTTCCAGTTCCGGGGTCGCGGTCATCGGCTTCCCGCCCCCAAACGGCCAGCTCATCTATGCCGCCGACCCGGCGTGGCACCGGCACCACGAAAGTGTAGCGATCTGCGCTGCTCTCCCACCAGCCTGCCTTGCCACTCCCCGCTTCCCCTGCCACCGCGGCAGACATTCCCATCGAGGCATGACGAAGCGGATCTCGAGGGTGCCGGCGAACGGCCACACCGGTGGACCCTCCCTGATGCGGCGCTAGCTGTGGGAGGCGAGGAACTCCCAGATGACCCGGGTCGCGTCGGGGGCGTCCGGAGCGTCGTCGGCGCGTGGGCGGATCTTCGTTCCACCCGGCCAGGCGTGCCCGCCCCCGCCGACGCTGTAGAGGACGACGTCGGCGCCCCGGGCGCATCCTGAGTAGGTCGTGCGGATCACGGTGCCGTCCGGGACGGCCGACGGCTCCGGCACCCAGGGCCCTCCGGGCCCGACGGTTCCGCCCGGGACGGGGCCGCCGGGCCCGTCGACCCCCTCGGCCTCGGGCGTTGCTCCGCACGCGTTGTGCTCGGCCCAGAACTGGATGGCGTAGGCGACGGACTGGTCCACCCGGTCGTTCTCGGTGCCGACCCCGCGCCCCGTGGACCGCCCGCCCGCGTAGGGGACGTTGTCATCGGCGGTGCCGTGGATGGCCAGTACAGCCACGGGCCGCGTGGGCTGGCAGCCGTCCACGTTCATGGCCCCGGCCACCGGGGCGATGATCGCGACCCGCGCCGAGAGCTCGCAGCCGATCCGGTAGCTCATCATGGCTCCGTTGGAGAGCCCGGTGACACCGACCCGATCCAGGTCGACGGGATACCGCTCGGCGAGGTCGTCGAGCAGCGCGCCGATGAAGGCCACGTCGTCGATGTCGTTGTCACGGGCGAATCCACAGCAGTTGCCGGCGTTCCAGGTGAGCAGGCGACCACCCGCGCGGGCCGTTCCGTCGGGGTAGACGGCGAGGAAGCCGGCCTCGTCGGCGAGCTCGCTGAACCCGGTCTGCCGCTCGGTGAGCTCCCCGTTGCCTCCGCCCCCGTGCAGGACGATCATCACCGGCAGGTCGACGCCCCCCGCCGCCGGGGCGTGCGCACGGTAGGAGCGCTCACGCCCGTCCACGGTCAGGGAGCGCACGACGGTGCCGGCCGCCGCGGCCCCCGCTGCCGACGGGGCCGCCGGGCTGCCCGGGATCACCGGCCCGCCGCGCTGGCAGCCGCCGGCCAGCAGCACGGCAACGAGGCCGAACCCGACAACCGCGAACGATCTGACGCGCATGTCACCTCCCGGACCCCAACCGGCCGGCACGGCCGCCGGCCGCCGACTGGGCGGACGGTAGCCGGCCGAGATCTGAGGGAGGTGTGAATCCGCGGGTCAGACGGCGGCGGCCACCCGGCGGCGGCGGGCGATCTCGGAGAGGGCGATGCCGGTCGCGACCCCGGCGTTCAGGGACTCGACCTGGCCCGCCATCGGGATGCGCACCCGCAGGTCGCAGCACTCGCCGACAAGCCGGGACAGGCCCTTGCCCTCCGAGCCGATCACCAGCACCAGCGGGTCGGTGGCCACCTGCAGCTCGTCCAGGGAGACCTCGCCGTCCGCCGCGAGGCCCACGACGAACAGGCCCGACTCGGCGAACGAGCGCAGGGTTCGGGTGAGGTTCACCGCGCGCGCGACCGGCAGCCGCGCGGCGGCACCCGCGGACGTCTTCCACGCGGCGGCCGTCACCCCGGCGGCGCGCCGCTCCGGCACGACGACGCCGCTCGCGCCGAACGCCGCCGCCGAGCGGACGACCGCGCCGAGGTTACGCGGATCGGTGACCCCGTCGAGGGCGACGACCAGCCCGGGCGCCGCGGCCCGCGCGGCGGCGAGCACGTCGTCGGGGTGGGCGTACTCGAACGGCGGGACGGACAGCGCGAGGCCCTGGTGGGGCGCGGTGCCGCACAGGCGGTCGAGCTCGAACCGGCCGATGTCGACCACGGCCAGCCCGGCCCGGCCGGCGAGGCGCCGGGCGTCGGCGATCCGCTCGTCGAAGTCCAGGCCGCCGGCGATGTACAGGGTGGTGGCGGGCACGCCGGCCCGCAGGGCCTCGACGACCGCGTTGCGCCCGACCACGAGCTCGTCGGTCTCGACCCGCCGCGAGCCGTACGCCCCGGGCGCCCCCGCCCCGCCGTGACCGCCATGCGCCCCGTTACCGCCGTGACCGCTGTGACCACCTGAGCGCCCGGCACCGGCGGCGCCGGCCGATCCGCCGGTGCCCCGCTCGGCCCGGGGGCGGTCGCGCTCGTCGGCCGCCTGGCCGCCCGGGCGCTTCGCGGCCGCCCGCGTGCCGGCGGCGCTCACGGCCGCGCGCCGCTGCGCCGGATGGCCTGGACGCATCTCGGCCGGCGGCGTCGCGCCCTTGCCCTGCAGCGCCTTGCGGCGCTGGCCGCCGCTGCCGACCGCCGCGCCCTTGCGGTGGGAGCCAGCCTTCGCGGCCCGGCCTCCCTGACCGCCGCGGGCGATTCCTCGGCCGCCTCGACCCTGGCCACCGGCCATAACAGTCCACCTCGTCACTAGCCCGTCGGGTCGTGAACCCGCCCGGCGAGCCCACGGTCGTCCGACCGGGTCAGCTGGCCGTCGGCGGCCACGCCGCGACGCCGGTCGTCCATCAACGGTATCCGTAATGGGCACATCACACGGCGGGCGCCGCCGCCAGGCGAAGACGGCAGGCGAAGACGGCAGGGCACCGGCCGACGAGCAGACGAGAAGTCCGGCCACGGAGCAGGCGACCGAACGGGCCACAGCGACGACCACAGACCGCACCAGTTCAGCGAGACGGTCCGCGAGCCGGCTGCAGGCTACCTATCCTCGGTAGCAGGGACGTCCCCCGGCCGCGGGGCCCCGTCCACACTCGGGGCCGGCCGCTCCGGCGGTGCCGTCGGGCGGGCCACACCGCCCGGTGGAGGTGGCCGCGCGTATGGACAGGAGGCGCATGTACAGCGGGCGGATGAACAGCGTCTCCCGGCCCGGTCGCGGGCGGTGAGCCGGTGCCCTCTCCCGGCACAGACGATCTCGACGCCGCCCTGCGGGCGCTCGAGGAGACCGTCGCGGCCCAGGCGGGCGTCCTACTCGACCTGGAGAACAGCCCCGAACGTGCGCTGCTCGACCCGGCGCCGCTGAGTGGCGTCACCCGGGCCGAGGCACTCGCCGTGATCGCCGTCCTGGCGGACGTCTGGCGGGCCTACGCGGCCCTGCGCGACGTCACCGAAGCCGCGCGGAGCCTGCGCGGCCGGCGCTCCCGGGTGGACGCGAGGACCCTGACGGAGCTCACCGCGCTGCTGTACGGCCCCTCGGTGCCGGACATCCTCCCGCAGACGAAGATCCTTCCGGCGCCGGAGATCGGCCCGGTGGCACAGATCCGCCGGGTGGCGCAGATCCGTCCGGTGGCGCAGATCCGCCCGATCGCGGAGATCGGCCCGGTGCCGGCGCGCCACCGGCCGGAGCGTGCGGGACAGGTCCACCCGGAACAGGCGCGTCCGGAGCAGGCGCGTTCCGGGCAGGTGCGCCCGGCCGAGCTGGCACGCCGGGTGGACGCGGCCGTCGCCGCGGTGCGGGGGCGGATGCGGCTGATCCTCGGCGTGCGCAACGCGCTGCTGGCCGAGATCGCCGCCGGCAGCCGGGCCGTCGCCGAGACGAGCGTGCTCGCGGCCCGGCTCGGTCTCGCGCCCGGTGACGCCGGGCTGGTCGCGGCCCGGCGACTGCTGGCGGAGCTCTCCGCCGCGGCGCGCTCCGATCCCCTGGGGGTCCCTCCGGGGCTGCGCGCCCGTACCGAGGCCGCGGTCGCCGCGGCCACGCGCTCGACTGGTGATCTCGCCCGACGCCATGACGGTCTCGACGCCGACCTGGCCGCGGCGGGCGCACTGCTCGCCGAGATCACCCGACTGGACGACACCGCCCGCCGCGACGCCGGGCTCGCTACCGGCCGCATCCGCGGGCTGGGGCCGCTGTACCGCCTGGCGGACAACTGGCGGGACGACCAGCAGCATGGCCTGGCGCCCTGGCTCATCCGGCTGCGCGCGCAGGCGGCCGCGGGCCGTTGGAAGGAGTCGAGCCGGGGGCTGGCCCGCTGGCTGGAGGTGGCCGAGGCGACCCACCTCGCCGCCCAGCGGATCGCCGGCGCGAACGGCGCCGCGCTGCGCCGGCGGGAGGAGCTGCGCGGCCTGCTCGGCGCCTGGGAGGCCAAGGCGGCCCGGCTGGGCCTCACCGCGGATCCGAGACTGCTCCCGCTCGCCCGCGCCGCCCGCCGCGAGCTGTACTCGGCGCCGACCGATGTCGAGCGCGCCGCCGGCCTCGTCAACGACTTCGGCGCCGCCCTCGCCGCCCGGGACGGCTCGCCCGCGCGACCGGCACCGCCGCGGCGACCCGCGCAGCGGGACCGATCCGGTACGCGCACCCACCCGATCCCGCCCCCGCAGACCGCTCCGCACCCGCGACCGGCACCGGCACCGACCGCCTCGACCACGCGGCCCATCCAGGCCACGCCCTCCGCTCCGCCCGCGCCTCCCGCTGAGCTTGCGCGCCTCGCCCAGCCCACGCCTCCTGGTCAGTCCCCGTCCCCCGTTCAGTCCGCGCCCTCCGCACGGCCCAGGCATCCCACCCAGCCCACGTGGCCGGCACGGCGCACCCGGGCCAGGCGGCCCGCGGGGAGCGCCGGGGGCGGGAAGCCGGCCGGGATCGGGAGCTCCACCCGTCCCGAGGCGGTGACGTGACCCGCGGGCATTCGGTTCGCGGGCGCGACCGGGGCACACCGCGTGAGCCGGCCGCACGCTGCCCCGTCTGCGCCGGGCCGATCGGCCGCGGGCGGCTCGGGCTGCCCGCCCGGGACCGCGGCTTCTGCCCGCGCTGCCGGACCCCCTACTCCTTCGCGCCCCCGCTGCGCGCCGGGGATGTCGCCGGCGGCTACGAGATCGTCGAGTGCCTGGCCGAAGGCGGCCCCGGGCCCGCCGGTTGGGTCTTCTCAGCGGTCGACCTGCGCGGCGTGGCGGGCGCCGCCGAGATCACTGGCACGGGCGACCCGACAGGCCCAGGTGGCCCAGGTAGCCCAGGTAGCCCAGGCTCCGGCGGTGGCGTCCCGGGGCGGCTGGTGGTACTCAAGAGCGTGCGCCGCGGTGGGATGCGCCCGCCCGCGCGGCTGGGCCTGCGCCCGGGCCGCCGGCTGCCGCCCGACCCGCCGCTGCGACATCCGGCGATCGTCGAGACGCTGGGCGAGGTCCGCCACGACGGCGTCGTCTACGCGGTGATGGAGCTGGTGAGCGGCCCGTCCCTGGCGGATCTGCTCCGGTCCCGGCGGGCGGCGCGCGGCGGGGCGCCGGCGCCGCTACCCGTTCCGGAGGCGGTCGCCGGGGTGCGTCGGCTGCTGTCCGCGCTGGAGTACGTCCACGACCGCGGGTACGTCTTCTGCGACCTGGCACCGGGAAACGTGGTGTGGGACGGCGACCGGGTGACGCTTATCGATCTTCAGGCGATCCGTGAACCCGGGCGGCGCGGCGGCACCTTCCATGTGACGGCCGGTTTCGACGCCCCCGAGCTGACGGCGAGCCCCCCGTCGGTGGGTTCCGACCTCTACGCTCTCGGCAGGCTGTTGGCAACCGCGGTACTCGACTTCCCGAACAGAGCGTCAACCTACCGATACACCCTTCCCGCCCAGGAGGTCGACCAGGTGCTGGCTCGGCACGAACCGCTGCGCCGGTTCCTCCTTCGTGCCACCGCCGCCGATCCGGCGGACCGGTTCGCCAGAGCCGCCGACATGGCCCGCGAGCTCGCCGGAATCGCGGTGGACGGCGCCGCCGCGCCGGCCGTGGAAGCCACCGCGGAGGCGAGAAACAGAGCGCCCACTAGGGAAAAGGTGGGAGAGGTGGCAGAGGTTACGGAGAGCGCCCGTGGCGAGGGCGTACTGGAGACAGAGCTCCGACCGATCCCAGGAGCACGGGCGAGCGCTGGCACCGAAGGGGGCACCGAGATCACGGGCGTCGACGCATCTGGCGGATCATGCCACTATTCATTTCGGCGTACTTGGATTTGAGCAGGTCGACGTGATATATCCGGTCCCCACAGGACGGGCAGGAGGCACTCACCACATGGCTCCGCGCACACCGCCCAGACTCGCTGTCCCCGGCGGGCCGGTCCAGCGGCCGGTGGCCTGACTGTGGACCTCAACCCCCGGCACGGGCAGGGCTACCCCGGGCACAGCTATCCCCCCGAACGCCCGGACTCGCCGCACCCGAATGCCGGCTACGCCGAGAGCTCCACCCACCCCGGCGGATACCCAGGGGACGATCTTCCGACCGAGAGCTACCGGGCGGAGGACTTCCGAGCCGATGATCAGCCTACCGAGAGCTACACGCCGGACCAGTTCTCCGGGTCCGCCTACCCGGAGAACGGCTACGCCGACAACGGCTATGCGGAGAACGCCTATCCGGACGGCGCCTATCCCGGCGCCGGCTACCCGGCGGGCACGGGTGGCTACCGGGACGGCGACTATCACCACGAGTACCCCGAATCCGCGTACTCCGAACCCGGCTACCAGGGTGAGACGTACCCGGACGGCACCTATTCGGGCAGCGGATTCAACGAGGACGGATACGCGGAGGACACCGATCCGGCCACGATGCTCCTGGGCCAGCGCGCCGCCCCGGGCGAGGCGGACGACGACGCGCACGACGAGGTGATGCGCTGCCCGGTGTGCGCGGCGCCCAACTACCAGGACGCCCGGTACTGCGAGGCCTGCGGTTTCGCCCTGACCGGCGTCCCGGTGGCCGGCGGCGACGAGGACCACCGCGAGATCGACCTCGGCCCGCTCGCCGGCGTGTGTGACCGCGGCGTGCGGCACACCACCAACGAGGACTCGATGGGCGTGGCGATCGTCCACGGCACGCTGATCGCAGTGGTCTGCGACGGGGTCTCGACGACCCCGGGCTCCGGGGAGGCGTCCGCCGCCGCCGCGGCGACCGCGACGGCCATCCTCGCCGACGCGGTACGCGCCCACGGGCCCGGCGAGGCCGTCCCGTACGACGAGCGGCCGGCGAGCCGGGCGAACGACGTCCTCGACGTTCTGGAGGAGTACTCCGAGTACGACGAGCCGCGCACCGCTCCGCGGCGGATCTCCGGTGGTTTCGGCCCGGACGAGGCCGACATCGCCCTGCAGCGGGCCGTGGAGGCCGCCCAGGCCACGATCGCCCAGCTCAGTGCGGCGGAGGGCCGGATGGCGCCGTCCTGCACCTTCGCGGCGGCGATCATCACGCCGCCGTCGGTGGACGGCCCCGGCATGGTGACCGTCGGCTGGGTCGGCGACAGCCGCGTCTACCTGCTCGGCCCGCGCTGGTGCGAGCGGCTCACCGCGGACGACACCTGGGCGGCCGAGGCGGCCCGGGCCGGGCTCATCCCGGCGTCGGAGGCGGAGACCCACCGGCGCGCGCACACACTGACGCGCTGGCTCGGCGGCGACGCCGAGGACGTCACCCCGCACACCGCCGCCTTCCCGATCGAGACCCCGGCCACCGTCCTCGTCTGCAGTGACGGCCTGTGGAACTACTCCTCGCGCCCGGACGTCCTCGCCGCGCTGGTGAACCAGCTCGAGCCGAGCGCGTCCGCGCTGGACGTCTCCCGCCACCTCATCGACTTCGCCATCGACCAGGGCGGGCACGACAACATCACCGTGGTCGCGGCGAGGGTGACGAGCTGACGATGCCGCCGCGCCCGCAGGCCGCCCGCCGTGTCCGCGGGCGGGGCCGCTCCAGATCCGGCTCCGGCTCCCGGCGGCGCTGCCGCGCCCGGGCCGCGGCGGGCGGATGAGCGCGTTCACGGCGAAGGTGTACCAGAACGAGTTCCTGCCGGTCGGTGGGACCCAGGTACACGCGGTGATCACGGTGACCTCGACGGGCGCCCCGGCCGCCCCCCCGATCGCGGGCCGGCCGACCGGGCGTCCGGAGCAGGCCATGGTCATCCTGCTCGACTGCTCCGGCTCGATGGCGAACCCGCCCGCGAAGGTCACCCAGGCCCGCCGCGCCGTCCGGGCGGCGCTCGACAGCCTGCCCGACGGGGCGTGGTTCGCGGTGGTGCGCGGCACCGGCTCCGCCGCGATGGCGTACCCGCGCTCGCCCGAGCTGGTTCCGGCGTCCGCGGCGACGCGGGCGGCGGCCTGCCACGCGGTGGACGCGCTCGAGCCGCACGGAGGCACCGCCATGGGCCGCTGGCTGCGGCTGGCGAACGACCTGCTGGCGACCCGGCCCGACGCCATCGGCCACGCGCTGCTGCTCACCGACGGGCAGAACGGCGAGATGGAATCCGAGCTGCTCGGCGCCGTCGACGCCTGCCAGGGCCGGTTCCAGTGCGACTGCCGAGGGGTGGGCACCGACTGGCGGGTGGAGGAGCTGCGGGCGATCGCCACCGGCCTGCTGGGGACGGTGGACGCCGTCCCCGAGCCCGCCGGCCTCGCGGCCGAGTTCGAGCGGATCGTGGCCACCGCCCTCGACCGGGCCACCGACCGGGTCTCGCTGCGGCTGTGGACGCCCACCGGTGCCTCGCTGGACTTCCTGCGCGAGGTCACCCCGGACCTGCGGGACCTCACCGGCTCCGGCCGGGCCGTCGACGACCACTGCACGGACTACCAGACCGGGGCCTGGGGGATCGAGTCCCGGGATTACCACCTGTGTGTCCGCCTACCGGCCCGCGAGGTCGGCACCGAGGTCCTGGCGGCCCGCGTAAGCCTCGTCGTCGACCACCAGCCGACGTCATCCGCGCTGGTACGCGCACTGTGGACGGATGACACGGCACTGGCCACCCGGGTCAACACGGAGGTTGCGCATTACACCGGTCAGGCCGAGCTGGCCAGGGTCCTGGCGGACGGGCTGGAGGCCCGTCAACAGGGAGACGACGTCACTGCCACACTGAGGCTTGGGCGGGGAGTACAGATCGCGCTCGCGTCGGGCAACGAAGCAACCTACCGCCTCCTACAGAAGGTGGTTCACATCGACGATCCCACAACGGGTACGGTTCGTCTGAAGAAAAACGTCGAGAAGATGGACGAGATGGTCCTCGACTCGAGGTCAACCAGGACTGTCCGGGTGAACAGGTGATCAGGTGAGCGCACGCTGCCCGGAGGGGCACCTGTCGCACGATCCCGACTACTGCGATCAGTGCGGGCTGCGGATCGTGGGTGGTCAGGAGCGATACGGCTACCGTCAGGACGACGCCGGGCGCGGCGCCGCGTACAGCGCGGGCGCGCCGACGGGGCGTCCGGCAGACCCGTACGGGCGTCGGACGCCGGAACGGGACCCCTCGGTGCCCCCGGGGCCTTCGGGCCCCGCCGGAGCGCCGGGAGGCTATGACCCGCTCGGCATCCGGCGCGCCCCGGCCGACGCGCCAGGCGTGGCGGATCCGCCGCGTGGCGCCGGCCGCGGCGGCGACCCCTACGGGGGCTACGGCCGCGAGGGATACGCCGAGGAGCCGCGCTCCGGACGGTCGTACCCGGCGGCGGACCCGTACAACCGCGACGGGTACGGGCGCCCCGCCGACGAACGGGCCCGGCCTGACGAGCGGGCCCGGCCCGACGAGCGGGCCCGGCCCGACGGCCGCGGCGAACGGCCGCGGGATGGGCTCGACCCCTATGGCCGTGAGCGCGACGACCGCGGCGGTGCCGGCGGCTTCGGCGGCCGCGACGACCGCACCCCGCCCGGGTACGGGCGGGACGACCGCGGCGGTGCCGGCGGCTTCGGCGGCGGGCGCGGCGAGCCGGATCCCGCCGGCTACCCTCGCGCCCGCGACGACCGCGGCGGGTACGGCGCGCCCGACGGGCGGGGCGGCTACGGCCCCGGCGAGCCGGGCCGGCCGGCGCCCGAGGCCGACGACCGGCGCGGCTACCGTGACGACGGCTACGGCCCGAACGGCGGCGGCTACGGTGCGGACCCGCTCGGCGTGTCGGCCGCCGGCGCGACCCCGGTACCGGCCCCGGCCGGCACCCGCGACCGCTACGCCCCCGCCCCCTGCCCGAACTGCCGCTCGCTGAACGAGCCGTCCGCGCGGTTCTGCGAGACCTGCGGGCTCGACTTCAGCACCGGCCAGCTGCCCGCTCCGGCGGGCGCGGTGCCCGTCGACGACGCGGGCGTGACCTCCCGGCAGACCGGGTCACGGCGCGGCGCCGAGGCCCGCCACTCCACCGACCCGCGGATGGCCGACCCGCGCCGCGCCGACCCGAGGCTCGACGATCCCCGGCTCGGCGACCCGCGCGCGGCCGATCCCCGGATGGGCGGCGACCCGCGAACCGGCTCCCGTGGCCGCGAGTGGGACGAGGCCGGTCCCGGTGGCACGTGGGAGGCCGTCATCGAGGCGGAACGCGAGTACTACGACAGCGGTGACGACCACCGCGTGCCGTTCCCCGCGTTCTACCCGCGCCGCGTCTTCGTCCTGACCGAGTCGCAGATGCTGATCGGCCGGCGCAGCGAGTCGCGCGGCATCCACCCCGAGATCGACCTCTCGGGAGCACCGGAGGACCCGGGCATCTCCCGGGCGCACGCGACCCTGGAGCGGATGCCCGACGGCACGTACGCCGTGCGTGACCCCGGCTCGACGAACGGAACCCGCCTCAACGACGAGCCGGACCCGATCGAGCCCGGCCGTCCGATCCCCCTGCGCGACGGCGACCGCGTCTACGTGGGTGCCTGGACGAGGATCACCGTCCGCGCGCAGTAAGCCCCACCTGGCGGGGCCGCCCGGCTTGGACACCGGGCGGCCCCGCCAGCCCCACCGGCTTCTCGCGGGACCCTCGCTGGCTCCTCGTCGGGGCCTCCGCCGGGCTACCGCGCTGAAGCGTGGTGCGCCAGCAGCACATGGACTGGCTCAGGCGACTCGCCTCGACGACGGGCCACGCGGATGGCCGGCCGGCCCGGATCTCGCCCCAGGCGGGCCGGCGGCCCGTCGCCTACGTGAGGTGCCAGCGCTGCCCTTCGGGCGTGTCCTCGATGACCACACCGGCCGCCGCGAGCCGGGAGCGGATGGAGTCGGCCTCGCTGTAGTCCCGCCGGGCCCTGGCCGCCGAGCGCAGGTCCAGCAGGACGTCCATGACGCCGTCGAGCGCGGGGCGCAGCTCGGCGCCCGCCGTCGGCCACTGCTCGACCGGGTCGAGCCCGAGGACGGTCAGCATCCGGCGGGCGACGTCCACCCAGCCGGCCAGCTCGCGGCTGTGGGTCTTCGACAGCACCTGGTTGCCCCGGCCGACCACGCCGAACAGGGCGGCCAGCGCGCGGCCGACACCGAGGTCGTCGTCCAGCGCCGCGGCGAACTCGGCCCAGGCCCCGTCCGCGTCCGCAGCCTCGGTGCCCGCCACGCGATCGGCCTCGGCGGCAAGCGCCGCGGCCTCCGCCGGCCCGCCCAGGATGTCCAGGGCGTTGCGGACGAACGTCTCGATCCGGTCGTGCGCCGCCGCGGACTCGTCCAGGGTCTGCTCGCTGTACTCCAGCGAGGAGCGGTAGTGCGCGGAGAGCAGGTGGTAGCGCAGCACCTGGGGGCGTACCGCGGCCAGCGCGTCGGTCACGAAGAACGAGTTCCCCAGCGACTTCGACATCTTGGTGCCGCCGGTGGTGAGCAGGCCCACGTGCATCCAGTAGCGCGCCATCTCGCCCGCCACGCCGGCACCGGCCACTCCCGCACCGGCACCCCTACCAGCCACGCCCGCACCCGCCGCGCGGGCGCCAGCCGGCACGGCGCCGCCGGAAACGGCACCTCGGGACGCCGCGCTCGCGGTCGCGGTCGCGGCTTCCGCGACCGCGAGCTCCGCCGCACACACGGACTGCGCCCGCTCGTTCTCGTGATGCGGGAACACCAGGTCGAGCCCGCCGCCGTGGATGTCGAACAGATCGCCGAGGTACTTGCCCGCCATCGCGGAGCACTCGAGGTGCCAGCCCGGCCGGCCGGGGCCCCAGGGAGAGGACCAGGACGGCTCACCGGGCTTCACGGCCTTCCACAGGGCGAAGTCCCTGGGGTCGGCCTTGCCCGGCTCGGACTCCGGGGACGGGTGCATCGCGGCGGGCCGCTGGTGGGAGAGCGCGCCGTAATCAGCGAACGCGCCGACGCGAAACCACACCGAGCCCGCGCCGGGATAGGCGAACCCACGCTCGACCAGGACGGCGATCATCTCGAGCATCTCGGGGATGTGCCCGGTGGCTCGTGGGGAGATCGTCGGGGGCAGGATCCCGACGGCCCGGTAGGCATCCTCGAACGCCCGGGTCTGCCGGGTGGCGAGCTCCCACACGCTCGTCCCCGCCCGCTCGGCGTTGACGATGATCTTGTCGTCGATGTCGGTGACGTTCTGGACGAACGTCACCGACAGGCCGCTCTGCGTCAGCCAGCGCCGCAGCAGGTCGAACGCGAGGGCGGTACGGATGTGGCCCACATGCGGCGGAGACTGGACGGTGGGCCCACACACGTACACGCCCACATGACCGGGGCGCTGCGGCACAAACGGCCGCACGCGCCGGGTGCGCGTGTCATAGAGGTGAAGACCCATCTGTCAAGGGTACGGCCCCGCCGCGGCGGCGGCGCCAAAGGGAGGTCCCCCGGGTCGGTCGCGGCGGGCTCAGCCGGTGGTGAGAACGCGCTCCGCGACCACCCGGATCACCAGCCGGACCTCATCCGGACCGTCCCACTGGTATGGGGACCCGGTGTACTTGGTGGCGAGCTGATCGATGAGCTCCTTGCCGCCCTCCTCGGAGAGCGTGGCCAGCCCGCGGACCTCCACGTAGCTGTACGGGTCCCGCTGATCGAGGAACATCAGCCCGACCCGCTGGTCACGCGCGATGTCACGCTCCTTCGCGCGCCCGCGCACGGTCGACAGGAGCAGCTCATCGCCGTCCCGGGCGATCCACAGCACGGTCAGGCGAGGCGAGCCGTCGGGACGGATCGTCGCCAGCGTCACGTATGTCGGAGCATCCGCGAGCGCCCTGACCGACTCGGGAAGCCGCGCCGCCATCACACTCCTCCGGGAGTCACTCACCGGGCACACCCTCTCACTCCACCCGGGATCCAACCTACGCCGATGCCAGTCAGGCATATCCCTTTGGCCACGACTTGGCCCACGACCATTTCGGACGACCGCGGGCCACTGACAGCCACAGGCACTGTCACGTGCGTCCGGTCAGACGGATCCCGCCGGGCACGGGGTAGTCGGGCGCCGGGGGCCGGGCCGGGAACGTCAGACGCGGGTGACCAGAGCCGTCGCGATGGCGGCCAGGCCCTCGCCGCGGCCGGTGAGGCCCAGCCCGTCCGTCGTCGTCGCCGAGAGGTTCACCGGGGCGCCCAGCGCCGCCGACATCGCCTCCTGCGCCTCGACCCGGCGCGCGGCCATCCGCGGGCGGTTGCCCACCACCTGGACGGCGACGTTCCCGATCAGCCAGCCGCCCTCGGCGAGCAGGCGCGCGGTCTCGCCGAGCAGCGCCGCGCCGGACGCGCCGGACCACTCGGGGCGACCGGTGCCGAACACGGCACCGAGATCGCCGATGCCGGACGCGGTGAGCAGCGCGTCGCACGCGGCGTGCGAGGCGACGTCACCGTCGGAATGCCCGGCGAGCCCCGTCTCCCCGGGCCACAGCAGGCAGGCGACCCAGCACTCCCGCCCCTGCTCGAAGGGATGGACGTCGACACCTGTGCCCACCCGGGGCAGCGACGGTTCGGTCACCGCTGCCCGTCGCCGGGTGCGAACTGGGCCAGCAGAGCCTCCGCGAGGACCAGGTCAGCTGGTCGGGTCACCTTGAACGCCTCCTCAGCGCCGGGGATCGTCGTCACCGGCACCCCCAGAGCTTCCACCAGACCGGCGTCGTCGGTGACCGGGAGGTCCCGGTTCGCGTAGGCCGTGTGCAGGATGTCCCGCCGGAAGCCCTGTGGGGTCTGCACCGCGCGCAGGACGTCCCGGGGTGGGGTCCGCACCACCCGGCCGTCGGCGTCCACCTCCTTGACGGTGTCCGTCACGGGCAACACGGGGATGACAGCGGGATGGCCGTCGAGCACCGTGGTCGCGACGGCGTCCACCAGCTTGGCGGGCGTGAGCGGCCGCGCCGCGTCATGCACGAGGACCACGCCGATGTCGTCGTCCAACGCCTCGAGCGCGGCGCGGACCGAGTCCACCCGCTCAGCCCCGCCGGGGACGACGAGCACCCGTGGGCCCAGGATCTGGCCCACCACCTCGACGAGAGTCGGCGGTGCCGCTACGACGACCTGAGAGACGAGCGTGGACGACAGGAGCGTCTCCACCGCATGCAAAAGCATCGGACGGCCCCCGAGCGGCCGCAGTGCCTTGGGCGTGCCACCGCCGAGACGCTCGCCTCGGCCCGCCGCCGGGACGAGGGCCCCGACCCGGGTGCTCACCAACTCCGGCCTCCGCGGCGAACGCGCCTGACCGCCCGGGAGATCCGGACGGGTGAGAGGCCCCCTTCCGGGGGCACTCCCACGGGGATGAAAATCCGCCGCAACCACGATTCGGTCGGAAACATCAAGCCTTCCGCTGACGTCGGACGGCGCGCACAATGCCGCCCCGGTGTTGCCGACCGCGCATGTTCGAGCCTGCCGGTATCAGCCGGCGAGAACCTCGTCGAGCATGGCTTCAGCCTTGTCCTCATTGGTTCCCTCGGCGAGCGCGAGCTCGCTGACGAGAATCTGCCGCGCCTTGCTGAGCATGCGCTTCTCACCCGCGGAAAGACCGCGTTCACGATCACGCCGCCAGAGATCACGAACCACCTCGGCGACCTTGTTCACGTCACCCGAGGCGAGCTTCTCGAGATTGGCCTTGTACCGCCGGGACCAGTTGGTCGGCTCCTCCGTGTGCGGGGCGCGTAGCACCTCGAACACACGCTCCAGGCCGTCCTGACCGACGACGTCACGCACCCCGACCATGCCGACGTTGTCGGCTGGAACGCGGACAGTGAGGTCGCCCTGGGCGACCTTCAGCACGAGATAAAGTTTCTCTTCACCCTTGATGACGCGCGTTTCAATCGCATCAATCAGAGCAGCACCATGATGCGGGTAAACAACGGTCTCGCCGACTTGGAACGCCATGTGTCACGTGCCCCTTCCGCCTCTACCAGCGTAACACGCACGCATCGCCGCAGGTCAGACGCGCGCTGCTGGCCTGCCACGGGAAGGGGGCAGCCGTCGTGTTCCGGCCACCCTCCGAGGCCGGCAGGTACGGCACGCGACAGACCTGGCGCCGAGCCCGACCGGATCGGCGCAGGTCGGGGGCTATCAACGGGCGACGTGTCCGGTCTGGCGAAACAGATGGCGTTGCGGCGGAAGTTGTCCGGTTGTTGGCATCAAGAGCGTCGCGACACTACCGTCCCTACCCCGCTGGCCCCACATCGACCCGCCGAAGGTCCCCCGGAGCCGCCGTCCGCACCGGGCGTGTCGCGCCGGCTCGGCGGGCCGCCTCCCGCCCCCGTCCGCTCGCACTCGCCGTGCGACCGAAGACGGGGCGGCCGCCGCGGGGACCGAAGACCCTGTCTCCCAGGGCCCTGCGGCCTTTCTCCCCCGGACCTGTGGAATCCGGTCGGCCCGCCCCGAGGGTGCCGGGCCCTTCCAGGCCCCCCTGTTCGGTGCGCGCAACTGGCCCGAGTCATGACGAAGCGGATTCTCCGGACATCCGATCACGCAGATGACATCCGGTTGCGCGAGACGACGGGGAAACGCCATGCTCGCGATCGCTCACCCGCCCCAGGCCGGCTCCCTTCCGCCAGCTCCACCCGCCGACCTGGTCAGACAGCTGAACCCGCCTGGACCCGCCCCCCGAGGCCACGGCTCTCCCGCCCACACCCGCGCCGCGGCGAACGGGTCCGACCTGCGGGCGGGTTCGCATGGGCCGTTCGGATCTGTTGTCAGCCGTCCGATCGGTCCGAGATGTCGAGCCCAACACGCTAGGCCGCACATAGCGGGCGCGGATGGCTAGTCTTAGCCCCGCACCCGCGGCTCCGACCTGGGACGCGGGTGACCGGGTGCGCTCCCGGTGCGCCACGCGGCGATCCACCGACTGGAACGTCGCGACGGCCCGCACCGGTGCGCGCCGGCCGCTGCGGGCCCCCGCAACGGCCACCTGACCGGTCACGACCGATCGGCACCGACGCGCCAGGCGCGCCGGTCCCTGCGCAGGAGGAGCCACCGAGCCGTGAGCCGCCGTCTGGGTGCTCGTTCCGCGACGTCCACCATCCATGGGACGCCGCACGTCGAAGCCGCCGAAACCGGTGGTCCGGGCCACGCCCCGGAAGTCGGCGGCGGCCCGAGAACCGCCCGCCGCGGCCGGGTCCGCGCGCGGGCCGCCCTGGCGACATCCGTCGCCGCGGCCGCCGTCGCCGCGGCCGCGCTGAGCGGATGCGCGTCCGGCACCGACGCCCTCACCAACTCCGCCCGCACCACGACCAACTCGGTGAGCGGAGCCGTTGGGTCGGTCACCCTGCGAAATGTCTACGTCGCGGGCCCGGCGAACGAGGGCGGGTCGGCGCAGGTCATCTCCGCCGTGTTCAACGGTGGAGCGGAGGAGGACAGCCTGATCGGGATTTCCTCCCCCGCCGCCAGTAGTGGCACGGCGCCCAAGCCCTCGATCATCCGTCCCGGTGCGGGCAACATCTACATCGCGAACGGCTCGGCGCCCACGCTGACCGGCCTGAACGAGACGCTGGCCATCGGCGACGAGGTGCCCGTCACCTTCACATTCGCGAAGGCGGGCAGCGTCACCCTCGACGTGCCGGTCGAGGCCCCGGCCCCCGGGGCCTCCGGTGGCCCGGTGGCCCCGACGGCGCCCGCGGAGACCTCGGCGTCCCCGTCCGGCACCGCCACGCCGTCCAGCGGCGCGCCAGCCGAAAGCGGCGCACCGGCGGTCGGCGGCACGACGACCGAGCCCGGCGCCCCCGCGGAG
>NZ_UBIZ01000429.1:0-64361 GCF_900465275.1 Parafrankia sp. Ea1.12
GCGCCGGGTCGCGGGGATGGCCCGGTCCGGGCCACGCCTTCCGCGGGCCGCTCACTCGCAGGTCCGCCGGGATCGGAGTCGATGTGCCAGGCTGCCGGGACGGGTCGATCGGCCCGGTCAGCCCGGACCCGCCCCAGCGCAGGCTGGCTCAGATGTCCAGGAAGCGCACGTCCTTCGCGTTGCGCTGGATGAAGCTGCGCCGCGCGTCGACGTCCTCGCCCATCAGGACCGAGAACAGTTCGTCGGCGACAGCGGCGTCGTCGAGCGTCACCTGGAGCAGGATCCGCTTGTCCGGGTCCATGGTGGTGTCCCAGAGCTCGGTGGCGTTCATCTCGCCGAGACCCTTGAATCGCTGGATCGCGTCCTTGGGCAGTTTGCGGCCGGCCTCGACGCCCTGTTCGAGCAGGCCGTCGCGCTCCCGGTCGGAGTAGGCGTACTCCCAGTCCTCACGACCCCACTTGATCTTGTAGAGCGGGGGCTGCGCGAGGAAGACGTGCCCGGCCTCGACAAGCGGGCGCATGAACCGGAACAGCAGGGTGAGTAGCAGTGTGCGGATGTGCTGGCCGTCGACATCGGCGTCCGCCATCAGCACGATCTTGTGATAGCGCAGCTTGGCGATGTCGAAGTCGTCGTGGATACCGCAGCCCAACGCCTGGATGAGCGCCTGGACCTCGGTGTTCTTCAGAACCCGGTCGATGCGGGCCTTCTCCACGTTCAGGATCTTCCCGCGCAGCGGCAGGATCGCCTGGAACTTCGAGTCACGACCGCCCTTGGCCGAGCCGCCCGCCGAGTCACCCTCGACGATGTACAGCTCGCACCGCTCGGGGTCGGTGAACTGGCAGTCGGCGAGCTTGCCGGGCAGGCCCGTCCCGCCGAGCAGGCCCTTGCGCCGGGTGAGGTCACGGGCCTGGCGGGCGGCGATGCGGGCGCGCTGCGCGTCGAGCGCCTTGCTGACGATCGAGCGGGCCTCGGTGCGGTTGACCTCGAACCAGTCCTTGAGCGCCGAGTAGCACATCTCCTGGACGAACTTCTTGGCCTCGGTGTTGCCGAGCTTCGTCTTGGTCTGGCCCTCGAACTGCGGCTGCGCGAGCTTCACCGAGATGATCGCGGTGAGGCCCTCCCGGATGTCGTCGCCGGAGAGCCGCTCGTCGGAGTTCTTCGAACCGGCCTTGACCGGCTTGAGGAGGTTCTGGTCCTTCGCGTAGGCGTTGACCGCGCTGGTGAGGGCAGCACGGAAGCCCTCTTCGTGGGTTCCGCCCTCGTGGGTGTTGATCGTGTTCGCGAAGGTGTAGACCGACTCGTTGTAGCCGGAGTTCCACTGCATCGCGAGCTCGGCCTCGATGCCCGTGCCCTTGGACTCCAGCGAGATGACGCTGCGGTGGACCGCGTCCTTGGTCGCGTTGAGGTGACCGACGAAGTCGACCAGGCCGTTGTCGTACTTGAACGTGACCTCGGTCGGCTCGACTGCCTCGACCGGCTTGGCGGCCTCGGTCGGCTCCTCCGTGGTCGTGGCCGGGGCCGTGGCCTTGCCGCGCTCGTCCCGCAGGGTGATGGACAGGCCCTTGTTCAGGAACGCCATCTCCTGGAGGCGGCGGAAGAGCGTCTCGTACTTGTACGTGGTGGTTTCGAAAATCGTGGGGTCGGCCCAGAACGTGATGGTCGTACCGGTCTTCTTCGACGTGCCGGTCTGCGCCAGCGGCCGCGCGGGACGGGAGTTCTCGTAGGGCTGGAACCAGCTGTGGCCCTCGGTCTGGATCTCGACGTCGAGCCGGGTCGAGAGCGCGTTCACGACGCTCACGCCGACACCGTGCAGACCACCGGAGACCGCGTACGACTCGCCGTCGAACTTGCCGCCGGCGTGCAGCGTGGTGAGCACCAGCTCGACGGTCGGGATCTTCTTGACGGGGTGTTCGCCGACCGGGATCCCGCGGCCGTTGTCCGTGACGCGTACGCCGCCGTCGGCCAGCAGGGTCACGCTGATCGTGTCACAGTAGCCAGCGAGCGCCTCGTCCACCGCGTTGTCCACGACCTCGTAGACCAGGTGGTGCAGGCCCCGTTCCCCGGTGGAGCCGATGTACATGCCGGGGCGCTTGCGTACCGCTTCGAGACCCTCGAGAACCTTGATCGAACTAGCGTCGTAGGCCACGCGGCAGGTCCCCTCGTTCTGGACGGAAGTACCACTCAGTCTACCTGGCAACCCGCCGTAACGGACGCAAGGTGCCGTCTCAGCCGTGCGCAGGGCCCCGAACTTCGACCCGGTGACCTCCCCTACCGGCTCCGCGCCGCCCGCAGTCTTGCGCGCCTCTGCGACCGGCGGGCGGCTGAAGCCGCGTCCCGGCGGCCCCGCGGACCCGTTTCCGGGCCCGCCAGCACCCTTCCGACTTGGCCGGGGTGGCCCTCGGCGTGATCTCCGGGATGCGCCGGGAGCTGGTCCGTCATCCGTATGTGTCCCGCGGGCCACGGCCGCCCGACGCGTACATGCCGCCGTGGTTCCATGACGGTGCGGCCGGGCCCCGCACCGTGATGCGCCGGACGACGTGCGGCCCGAGTTCCTTGCGGAGAATGCCGAGAATCTGCCGGGAGAGCATGCGCAGCTGCGTTGCCCAGGCCGTCGACTCGGCGACCAGCTCCAGTTCCCCGTCCCGCAGCGAGACCGGGGAACAGTGCGCCGCGATGTTCGGCCCCACCAGGACATCCCACCGCGCCAGTACCGACGCGTCAGTCGCCCGCGTCTGCCAGCCGCGCTCGGCGACGAGGCGCGCGACGGCCGAACCGAAGTTCATCGGCGTCCGCCACTCCCGGCCCGGCGCGGCGATGCCCGGCAGCCGTTGGCGCGCGGGCGGATCGCCGGAGTCATCCCGCCTACGACGCCCGGCCGCACCGCCACGGCCGCCACTGCCGTCACCCGCCCCGCCACCTGGGCGGGTCGTCCCCCGCGCTCGCGCGTCCTGTTTCGCCCGCGCGAGCATCTGCCGGGCGAGATCGGCCCCGCGCACCGCGGGCGAGCCTGCGTCAGGAACGGCCTGCGGCGCCTGCGCGCGCGGCGTTCCCGCCGCGGACGGCTTCGCCCGCGAGGGCGCCGACGAATCGCGCCCTGCCGGCCCGGACACCGGAGGCCGCGCGGTCGGCGGGAACATTCCCGCGCGGTCGGCTGGTCCGTCGGCCAGTCCGTCAGCCGGCACGGCACACCTCCCCGGAGACCACCTCGAAGCGCACACCGGCAAGCTCCGCCGGCACATCCGCGTCGACCGCCGCGGTCACGAGTACCTGCTCGGCGTCAGCGACCAGGGCGGCCAGCCGCACGCGACGGCGGGTGTCCAGCTCCGCGAACACGTCGTCGAGCAGCAGCACCGGTTCCCGGTCGTCCGCGCGGAGCAGTTCGAACGAGGCCAGCCGCAGCGCGAGCGCCAGCGACCAGGACTCGCCGTGGCTGGCATAGCCACGCGCCGGCCGCCCGTTCACTGACAACAGCAGATCGTCACGATGTGGACCGACCAGCGTCACACCGCGCTCGATCTCCTGGGTGCGCACCGCCGCGAGACCGGCGAGGATCGCCTCTTCGAGCGCCGCCCGAGTCGCCGCGCCGCCGACGGCACCTCCCCCATGGCCAACCTCTGCGCGGCCGGCTTCCGTGCGACCGTCACCCGCGCGGCCAGTCTCGGTGTCGCCGACCTCGGTGTCGCCCGCACCGCCGTTCCCGCTCGCGGGGTCACCCGAGCCACTCGGGTGATTCGGGCTGGCGCCGGTTCCGTTCCGGCCGGCGTCCCCGTCCGGCTCGCCCAGGCCAGCTCGGCCTGGCGACAAGGCCCGATCGGGTGACGAATCGAGCGTCACGGTCGAGCGGTACTCGATGCCGGTGGGCGCGTCCTGGCCCGCGACCGCGGCGTAGGCGCTCTCGACCCGCGGCCGCAGCTCCTCGACCAGCGCCAGGCGGGCCGCGAGCAGCTCCGCGCCGTGGTCGGCGAGATGCCTGTCCCAGACGTCGAGCGTGCGCAGGTCGCCCCGGCCACCGGCGCGGCGGGCGGCTCCCGCCGACCGCAGGAGCGCCGAGCGCTGCTTGAGCACCCGGTCGTAGTCGGACTGCACCGCCGCCATCCGCGGCGACCGCGCGACCAGCAGGTCGTCGAGGAACCGCCGCCGCTCGGCCGGGTCGCCCTTCACCAGCGCGAGGTCCTCCGGGGCGAAAAGGACCGTGGCGAGCAGTCCCGCCACGTCGCGGGCCCGGGCCACTGGGGCGCGGTTCAGGCGGACCCTGTTCGCCTTCCCGGGCACGATCTGCATCTCGACCAGCGCGGCCCGGTCACCGCGCACGATCCGGGCCCGAACAACGGCCTGCCCGCACCCCTCGCGGACGAGCGGAGCATCGTTCGCGACACGATGGCTACCCAACGTGGCGACGAATCCGATCGCTTCGATCAGGTTCGTCTTGCCCTGACCGTTCGAACCCACGAACGTCGTGACACCTGGCTCGAGGACGAGGTCCAGCCGGGCGTACGAGCGGAAGTCGGTCAGGGACAGGTGGGTGAGATGCACGTCACCCGTTGAGTCGGATCGGCATCAGCAGGTAGCGGTAGTCGGGGATCTCGGTCTGGTCGTCGCCGCCCTTGCCGGTGAGGATCGCGGGCTTGCTCGCGGCAAGCGCGGCGTCCTCGGCGCTGGCGAACCCGATCCGGACGATGTCGGACTCGAGCGCGCCGAGGGCGTCGAGCAGGTAGGCGGGGTTGAAGGCGACCGTGAGTTCAGGCCCGTCATAGGTGACGGGCAGAGTCTCGGACGCCTGGGCCTCGCCGCCGGTACCTGCCTCGAGGACGAGGTGGTCGGGGGTGAACGTCAGCTGCACCGGGGCGGTGCGGGCCGCGACGAGCGCGACGCGCTTGACCGCCTCGGTGAGGGGAGCTATCTCGAGCTGGGCGATCAGCGGTGAGCTGTCGGGCAGCAACTTGCGGTAGGGCGGGAAGGTGCCCTCGAGCAGACGCGTGGTGGTCTGGCGGGTGTTGCCGGCGAAACCGGCGAGCGTCTCCCCGGAGGGACCGGTGCCGAGCGCGACGGCGACCTCGACGCCCGAGCCGGACAGGCTCTTCGCCGTGTCGAGCAGGGTGCGGGCCGGGACGAGCGCGACGCCGGACGCATCGGGGCTCGCAGGGCGCCACTTGAGCGTGCGCACGGCGAGGCGGTAACGGTCGGTAGCGGCGAGGGTGAGCGTGTCGCCGTCGATCTCGAGACGCACGCCGGTGAGGACCGGCAGGGTGTCGTCACGGCCCGCGGCTACGGCGACCTGCGCGACGGCACTGCCGAACGCGGCGCCCTCGATGTGCCCGGTGATCTCCGGCATCGGCGGCAGGGTGGGGTAGTCGTCGACGGGCAGCATCGGTAGTGCGAACCGGGCGTTGCCGCAGGCGACGACGAGGCGGGTGCCGTCAACGTGGACGTCGACCGGCGCCGCGGGCAGGGAGCGGGTGATGTCCGCGAGCATCTTGCCGTTGACCAGGCCCCGGCCCTCTTCGGTGACGGTGGCGTCCAGCTCACCCTGCGCGGCGACCTCGTAGTCGAACGCGGCGACCTTGAGCGCCGGACCGGTGGCGTCGAGCAGCAGGCCGGCCAGGACCTGCAACTGCGTGGTCGCCCGGCTCGGCAGGGTGCGGGCCGTCCAGGCCACCGCGTCGGTGAATTCGTCCCGTTCCACGCGGAACCTCATGGACATGTCCTCCCGTCGTCCCGCGGTGGCCGTTCCCACGGCCGCTCGCGGAACTTGACATCACCGGCATAGCTACGCCGAGCCGAACACCTGACGCGCGCCGCCCGCCTCGTCGGCAGGGAGCGGGCAGTCGAGCACCAGCCTGACCCGATCCAGCATCCCAGAGCGCCACGAGCGGGCGGTGGGTGGTCTGTGTTCCGAGGGTGGCACACCGGGCTCGACGACCGGGCACACCCCCCGCACCGGCCGATCGAAGATCCGCGGCGAGCAGACCGGACGGCTGACCGTCGCGGTGGCGCCTGAAGGTCACCCGCGTCCGGGGTGTCCGGGGTGATCTTCCGCATCTCGCCAGGGGCCACACAGGTCGCGCTGATGCCACCGGTCGCATCGGTGGCGCTGGTCGTGCGGACCCGCGTTGGTGATCCGTCCACGTGCCGCGCAGCGGAGGAACGACTCCCGGACGGCGGTCGAGGTTTCGCGGGATGCCCCGACGGGGAGGCGACTGACCGAGGGCAGCGGCCGCATCGCTCCGTGCGCTCGTTTCGGGCAGCCAGGCCACACCATGATCGAAATTTGAGGTTGTCCCCAGCTCCTACTGCTTCGAGGTTTTGATCTCTCTGAAGAAGATCTAGTTCGTAGTAGTAGTAGGGGCTGTGGAAACTGTGGAAAACGGCCGTTTTCCCAGGTCAGACCCGCTGAGGCCCTGTGCGCATCCTGGGGGTGCCGATGTGGATGATCAAGGGGTTTATCCCCAGGGCTTGATCGATTCCACAGGTGACCCTCAGATGCACACAGGCTGTACACACGTTCATCCACTGGCTACCCACAGGTTACGAGGCCACTGTCCCCAGCTTCGAAGGCCACTTGGAGTCCGCCTGGAACCCGCTCGACGATCGGCCCGCCGCGCTCGAGCGGTCGACTCCGGTTCTTCGCAGGTCGGGAATCACCTGTTATCCACAGCCTTTTCCACAAGCTGTGGGTGAATGCCACGCAGTGGGCTCTCAACCGTTTCGGTCACCCCACCCGTTCTCCGCCGACTCGGTCCTCCGCTCGCAGCGCCGACCGAGAACGCCCCGCTCGGATGCGGACTCGGATCGGCACCCCCGCTCGGACAGGACTCAGACTCCGACCAGACGTCTGTTCGGACCGGGCCCGGACCGGACTCGAGCTCGAACCTGAACGCAGGCTTAACCCCGGACGCGGAGCCGGATGCGCACTGGACGAGCACCGGACCCGAACGCCGATGTGCACTCGGAGTCGCGCCCGGGCCTGGACGCGCGTGGACACCAGTGCACTGGCCGGCCCGGACTGTGGGATTTCCTCCGCCCAGCCCTAGCGCGTCGAATGTTCGTGTCGGTTCGGCTCCCGTGTCCGGTCGGCCCTGTGTCGCTGTGTCCGGGTGTCCGGTCGGCCCGTGTCCGGCGGCCCTGTGCCCGCCCCGTGTCCCCGTGTCCCCGTGTCCCCGCGGCTCGCCGACTCCCCGGCCGCTCGAGGCCTGCACGACGCGGCTCGGGGTTCGTGCGGTGTTGGTTGTGGTTTGCATGTCGTCTTGCGGGGGTTTCCGTCGGACTCGGTGGTCGCAGCGGAACGGTCGGACGATGCGAGGGTGTCGCGGCGGGCCGGGCTTGGCTGACACATTCGCGTCGGAATCCCGGGCGAACACCGGATCCCGGGCGAACACCGGATTGGGACCCGGCGCGATGCGCCGGTCGCTCACGTCGCGCGAGGATTCGGCAGCCGGCGCTGTGCATTGCGCGCGGAGCCGTTCGAGCCAGGAGTTTCGGGAAAATCCGGAATCAGAAGTCCGGCAAAAGTGTCAAAGCCCCCACGCGGCCTCCCCGGCCCGGCAGCGCAAGAACCTCACCCGAACAAAGTGGTCGCTCCGGTTTCTGCCGTGGCAGGTGGAGTTCGGTGTGCGGGCACGTGCCGGGCACGGTGCCACGGCCAGAGCCAGGGCCTCGAGACGAATCCGCCCCGGACGTGATTCCGGCCCCGGAGCGGGATCAAAGATGAAGCCGCCCCCGGACGCGTCGCCGCCCCCGGGCGCTACGCCAAGCGGCTCAGTCGATGCAGAGTGTGCACACCGAAGGGTGCCGAGAGTGATCGAGAGTCAGGCGTGTCGGGCCTGGGCGCGGATGCGGTTGGTCAGTTCGGTCACCTGGTTGTAGATCGCCCGGCGTTCGGCCATCAGACCGCGGATCTTCCGGTTGGCGTGCATCACGGTGGTGTGGTCCCGTCCGCCGAAGTGCTGGCCGATCTTCGGGAGGGACAGGTCGGTGAGCTCACGGCAGAGGTACATCGCGATCTGACGGGCTGTCACCAGGACCCGGCTGCGCGACGTCCCGCACAGGTCCTCCATGGAGACACCGAAGTACGCCGCGGTGGCGTTCATGATGGCCGCGGCGGTGATCTCCGGGTTGGCCGCGTCAGGGATGAGGTCGCGCAGCACGATCTCGGCGAGTGTGCGGTCGACGTGGGACTTGTTCAGGCTGGCGAAGGCCGCGACCCGGATGAGCGCCCCTTCGAGCTCGCGGATGTTGCGCTCGATGTGTGTGGCGATGTACTCGAGGACGTCCGGGGGGACCGGCAGCCGCTCGGTGGCGGCCTTCTTCGAGAGGATGGCGATCCGTGTCTCGAGGTCGGGCGGCGTGACGTCGGTGATCAGCCCCCACTCGAATCGGCTGCGCAGGCGGTCCTCGAGGGCCGAGAGCTGCTTGGGCGAGCGGTCCGAGCTGATGACGATCTGCTTCTCGGTGTCGTGCAGGACGTTGAAGGTGTGGAAGAACTCCTCCTGCGTCCGCTCCTTGTTCTCGAGGAACTGGATGTCGTCCACCAACAGGACGTCGATGTCGCGGTAGCGACGCTGGAACGCGAGCTGACGGTCGTCGCGGATCGAGGCGATGAAGTCGTTGGTGAACTCCTCCATGCTCACATATTTGATCTTGCTCTCAGGATAGAGCTTGACCGTGTAGTGGCCGATCGCGTGCAGCAGGTGAGTCTTGCCCAGCCCGGAGTCACCGTAGATGAACAGCGGGTTGTAGGCCTTCGCCGGGGCCTCCGCGACCGCCACGGCGGCGGCGTGTGGGAAGCGGTTGCTGTCACCGATGACGAAGGTCTCGAACAGGTAGCGGGGATTGAGCCGGGCTGGTTCGGACGGGCGAGGCGACGGGTCGCGGCCCAGGCCCGGGGCCATCCGCCCGGGGGGCGCCCCGTCGACCCGACCCTCGAGACGTCCGTCGAGACGATCTTCGCTCCGGCGGTCCTCGCCTCGGTGTTCCTCCCCCGGCCGGAGCTCGTGGCCGGTTCCGAGTAGCGAGCGGGGGCCGCCGCCGGGGTCGGTGCCCGGGAGAGTGAGGGGACCGGTCATCGGTTCCGGGTCCGGCGTGTGCTCGACGGTGACCGCGACCCGGATCTCCCGGCCGTAGGCCGTGGACAACGCGGTGGAGAGGAACGGTCGCAGCCGGGAGTCGAGCAGGTCCTTCGTGAACTCGTTCGGCGCGGCGAGCAGCGCGGTGTCCTGGACGAGGCCGAGTGGACGGGTCAGCCTCAGCCACGCGCGCTGCTGGCCGGAGAGCGTCCCGTCCGCGACGCCCGCCACTGCCTGCTCCCACACCGCCGACAGGTCCGGCTCCGAGGTGGGCGCGGCTCCCCGGGACGGCTGACCGGCGACGGAGTCGGCGCTGAGGTCGGTCACAGGGGGGCTCCTTGTGGCTCTTCGTGGCTCTCGGGCGGGACCACACGACCGCCGGGAGCCGGAGTCGCTGGCTGGCACTGTGGTCACTTTGCGTCGGTGGGCGTCAGCTGTGTCGGGCCGGCGACACTGCCGACCGGCGGTGGGGCGGTTCCGGCCGGTGGTGCGGTGCCCGACCAGGTGGTGGTGCTGTGCCGACGACAGTGCCGTGCCGGCGGCGCCGCCGTGCCGGCGGGACCTGGCCGCTCGGGTGGACGCGGCCATCGGCCGACGACGCTGTCGGGCGGGCTGATCGGGGACGGGTGCCGCCGGTGGTTCAAGTCTGGTTCGTGTCCGGTTCGTGCGCTGGTGGTCGAGAGGTTCCCGGTGGTTAAGAGGGTGATGGTGACAGGATGCGCGGCTGTTGTGTAGCCGAGGATTGTTCCGTGTCGCCGCGGTCGATGGACGTGGACCCCCGGCGTGAGGGCACCGGACCCGCCGGGCGCGCGGGCGGCGTGCTGCTCCTCCGAAGGCGGTTCTCCACATCGTCGTCCACAACCTGTGCATGGACATGACACCGCATCCGGCGTGGCGTCGGCGACCGGCCCACGAAGTGGACGACAGCCGCGCGGACCACTGGGCGGACCACTCTAGGGGGTGCGCCGGCGAGACCGGTCGGTGACGGTGCCCCCACCCGCGTGGTCCCCTGCCCGTGGAGTCCGCCAGCGTCCGCCCATGGAGTCCGCGTGGTCGGAGGAGTGGCAGGCGGTTCACGGACCGGGTTGTGGACAGAGAGTCAGACGTTAACAGCCGTCCCGGGGCACCCGATCCAGGGTGCCCCCACGGTGTCTGTCCGGCAACCTTGTCGTGGCCTGTGGTCCGGACGGAGCCGGCGTTGGTGGCATCGTGTGTAGGCTAGGGCGAACCACGGCGGCGGTCGGCTCGTGGGCCTGGCTTTGTGCTGGGCCTGATCTCGCGGGCCTGACCTCACGGACGTGGGCTCCGGCGACAGGTCTCCTCGGCTGAGGGCTCCTGGCGGTCGGTCGCCCGGGTTCTGGTCCCGTCACCAAGGTTCCAGCCACGACCGGCGTCCAGCCGGTTTCCCACCCGCCTGTGTCTCCGGAGTTCTCACGTGAGTAAGCGCACCTTCCAGCCGAACAACCGCCGGCGGGCCCGCACCCACGGGTTCCGGCTCCGGATGCGGACCCGCGCGGGCCGCGCCATCCTGTCCGGCCGTCGCAGTAAGGGCCGCAGCCAGCTCTCCGCCTGACGGCGGAGTGAGCGCGCCCGCCGCCGTCAGTCATGCTCCCCCGGGGCTCCCGAGTTCGTACCAGGCAGGAACACGCCCTTGTCGGGCGCTCCGGCCGGCGCGTTCGGGCAGGGTCAATCGTTGTCCACAGCGTGCAAACCGATGTGGACGGCCCGCCTCGAGCCGGGTTCGTCGTCGGCCGCCGGGTGGGTAACGCGGTGGTGCGTAACCGCGTCCGCAGGCGGCTGCGCGAGCAGACGCGCTCACGGCTGTCCTCGCTGCCACCGGGAACCGCTGTCCTGATCAGGGCGTTACCCGATGCGGCGGGTTCGTCGTCGGCCGATCTCGGCCGTTCACTCGACTCCGCCTTTCGTACCGTCCGTTCCCCGCGCCCCCAGCGATCGGCGCGGTCGGGATGAGCGCGGTCGCCGGCGTGGGCATCGCGGTCGCCGTCCTGGCGTTCGTCGATCTCGTTTTCGTCGCCCTCGCGGCGTCCGCCAGGTTCGCCACGCTGGCCAGGACGTCCGGTGACGCGGTGCGGGGCCCGCTGGCCTGGATCCTCGTCGCGGCGGTCAGGGTCTACCGGGCCGGCTGGTCGGGGCGGAACGCGGGCTGTTGCCGCTTCGAGCCGTCCTGTAGTGCCTACGCGCTGACAGCGGTGACCCGCCACGGCGGCGTCATCGGTGGCCTGTTGGCCATCCGCCGGCTGTTGCGCTGCCAGCCGCTTTCCGCGGGTGGTTACGACCCGGTGCCCGGTGAGGCGCCCGGAGGGTCCGTCGATCCCGGCACCGATCGGTGCCGGACGGCCTCGGGTCCGGTGGGCGCCGTCGACTCGGGTACGAGGCACGGGCATGGCACTGCGTCCCTCCACCGGGGGACGCGTTCCGAGATCGTCGGTTCCCGTCGCGGAACGCGGGTGTGAGGAGACAGTCTGGTGTTGGATCCGCTTTATCATCTCGCGGCGAACGCGATCGTCTTCTTCCACAGGGGTCTCGGGCCGATCTTCGGCGCGGACAGCTTCTTCGCGTGGGCGTTGTCGGTCATCCTGCTCGTCATCGCCGTCCGCATTCTGATCTTCCCGCTGTTCGTCAAGCAGGTGAAGTCCCAGCGGACCATGCAGATGATGCAGCCCCGGATCAAGGAGATCAAGGAGAAGTACGGGCACGACAAGCAGCAGATGCAAGCGGAGATCATGAAGCTCCAGAAGGAGCATGGCAATCCGCTGCTCGGCTGTCTGCCGATCCTCCTGCAGATCCCGCTGTTCATCTCGCTGTTCCACGTTTTCACCCACCTCGCTCCGATGAACGAGGGCCCCGGCGGCTCGCTGGTGTGGCGCCCACGGGTCGGTCTGTCCGCCGACCAGGTGGAGCAGATCGCCGAGGCGAAGCTCTGGGGTATCTCGCTGTCGAGCGAGTTCGGCTCGTCCCAGGATTCGCTGGACTTCCTGGGCGCGAACGGGACGAACGTCAAGATCCTCGCGATCGTGTTGATCGTCCTGATGGGGGCGACGACCTTCCTCACCCAGCGTCAGATCATGGCGCGGACCGGGCCGGTCGATCCGCAGCAGGCGATGGTCCAGAAGATCCTGCTGTACGGTTCGCCGCTCATGCTGGCGATCTTCGGGTTCCAGTTCCCGATCGCCGTGCTGCTGTACTGGCTGACCACGAACCTGTGGAGCATGGGGCAGCAGTTCTTCGTCATCAAGAAGATGCCGCCGATCAAGCCGCTCGGTGCGGGCGGCAAGGTGCCCGGCGCCCGGACGGCGCCGACTGACGGTGCCGCCGTCTCCCGGCCTGCCCCGGGTGCCCGCGCGGGCGCGAAGTCGAAGAGCCGTCCCCGTCCCGCCACGACGTCCCTGACGAAGGGCGCGGATTCCGGCGCTGGCGGCCAGGCGGCGGGTGAGAACGGGCGAGACTTCGGTTCGGGGGTCTCTGTCGGCTCCGGTGAGCGAGTGTCGAGCGCCCCGCCCGGAACCCGCTCCCGATCCGGCTCGTCCGCCAGCAAGCCGAAGACCCCGGCCAAGGCAGCCGGATCGAAGGCCACACCCAAGGCCACGACACCCAAGGCCACGACGGCCGAGGCCGCCGGCGGCGCGGGGAAGGCGGCCGCCACGAGCGAGATCGCGGACTCCGGCCGGGAAACCACCCCCGGTTCGGCGACGGCGGCAGCGGGCACGTCCCGGTCGAACGGTGTCGCGGAGTCGGAGGGCGCCTCCCGATCCACTCCGCCGCCGGTTCCCGCGGGGATGCGCCGCGCCCCCGGTGGGTCGCGGCCGGCCAAGCGCCGGGGGAAGGGCAAGCGACCGGGCGGGCGTCGCTGATGAGCTGGCGGTTGCCGCGCCCGGCCAAGCGCCCGGTCGCCGCCTGGAGGCCTGGCCCGGCATCGGTCCCGGTCCCGACCACAGGCATCGTCCGGGCTGGACGGCCCGTCCGGCCTGGACGCCCCGGTTCGTCCCGGGCGGTTGCCCCCCGTAACCGCCGCGCTGACCCCGCGGCGCCCGGACGTCCCGTACGCTCGGCATCGCCGCCCCCTTTCCCCTGGAGTAACGCTGATGACCGGTTCGGCACCTGACCTGGCCGTGGAAGGACCCGAGGCCAACGAGGACGGCCCGACGGCCGGGGCCGACACGACCGCGGTCGAGGACACCACGAGCTCGAACGGCTCGCACGGCTCGCACGGCTCCGACGAGCGCCGGCTCGCCGACCTCGAGCAGGAAGGCGAGATCGCGGCCGACTACATCGAGGGCCTGCTCGACATCGTCGACATGGACGGCGACCTCGATCTCGACGTCGAGGGCGGGCGTGCCGTCGTCGCCGTGGTCGGGGACGGGCTGGACAAGCTGATCGGGCCCGGCGGTGAGACCCTCGAGGCGCTGCAGGAGCTGACCCGGCTCGCCGTGCTGCAGAAGACGGGTGTCCGCAGCCGGCTCATGCTCGACGTGGGCGGTCACCGCGCCCGTCGCCGCATCGAGCTGCGGAAGGTCGCGACCAACGCCGCGGAGCGGGTCGTCGACACCGGCGAGCCCCAGAAGCTGGCCGCGATGACGCCCTTCGAGCGCAAGGTCGTGCACGACGTGATCGCCACGATCGACGGCGTGCGCAGCGAGTCCGAGGGCGAGGAGCCCACCCGCCGGGTCGTCGTTCTGCCTGACTGACGGCCGTGTACCGTCGCCGGAGCTTGTCCGGGGCAGGGAACCGACCGCGGATCTGACGCTCGCGCACGGTTCTGACACCGTGCGCGGCCGTGATGCCGTGGGCGTCCGCTGCCCTGGACGTCGGATGCACGGCGAGGGGAACGAGGGCGCCAGTGGTGCTGCCGAGAGTGGGCGGGCCGCCACCGGAACCGACCACGACGCCCGTGACCATCGCCGAGACGCCCGTGACCATCGCCGCCGAGCTCGGTGGGTTCGGTGGGCCGGCTGACCTCGGCGGTATCGGTGAACACCCGTCCGCGGCGAGCGGGCCCGCGCTGCTGGAGCGGGATTCCGCGTCCGCTGACCTCCCTCCCCGGGCCCGGCCATGGGGCTGGCGGCGACTCCGGGCTCAGTCGCGGCGGTGGGCCCGGAGGGCTCGGCCGCGACAGTGGGCCTGGTCGCGGCTGTGGCTGCCGGGCTTCGTCGCGCTCGCGCTCATCGCTCTCGTGGTGCTGCTGCGCGCCTACCTCGACCGACCATTCTGGTACGACGAGATCTGGCGCGGGCATTTCGTCAGTGAGCCGGTGGGCACCCTGTGGTCTGAGCTGGCCGCCGCGAACACGCCGTCGGCCCTGGGATGGCTGAGCGTCACCCGGCTCTCCGGGGATCTGTTCGGCTGGCACAGCTGGGCGTTGCGGCTGCCGGGCTTCGCCGCGCTGCCGGCGCTCGGCGCGCTGACGGCCGTTCTCACCCGGCGGTTCTCCGGAACCGTGGCCGCCCTGTTCGCGGTGTGTTGGCTCTGCCTGAACGCGACCTTCCTCGACCTCGCCACCCAGCTCAAGCCGTACACGATCGAAACCCTTGCCGCGGTCGCCGTCGTCCTGCTGTGGCTTGGCCCGGCGCCCGGTTCCGGAATCGGCTTCGGAGCCGGCGGTGTTCACAGCGGCGGGGACGTCCGTCCGCCCGTCCGTCTCGGCTCGGTTGACCGTGGTCGTCTCGTCCGCCGGACGGCAGCTGGCGTGATCTCCCTGTTCTCCGTCCCGGCGATCTTTCTCGTCATTCCGCTCGCGGTGATGGACGTCCTGCCCGGCCCGGACCGGCGGCGGAGGATCACCGAGACGCTGCCGAGTGTGGTGCTCGTCGCCGCGCACACGCTTCTCTTCATCGGCCACCAGTCCGCGCAGCGCGCCGGGGGCTACTGGGACACGCAGTTCCTGGCCGGGCGGAACCCCTGGCAGGCCGTGAGTTTCGTCGCCGAACAGCTGTGGCGGTTCGGCACCGGCTCACCGCCTGGGATCGACCAGTTCGATCCCAGTCTGGTGCCCGGATTTGTCGATCTTCCGGGGTACCTGCCGGGGCTGTTGGCCCCCGTGATCGTCCTGCTCGGGGCGATTGGCGCCGCCGCGCTCGCCCGCCGGTCGGACGGCCGCCGCGTGCTCGGCGCTCTCGCCGGGGCGGAGCTGCTCATGCTGGGCGCGAGCGCTGCCCGCTTCTGGCCGTTCGGGCCGACGAGGACGAACCAGTTCGTCGTGCCGATGTTCATCCTGGTCGTCGTGGTTGGTGGGGATCGCGTCATCCGCCTCGCCGCCCGCCGGGCGGGTCGGGCCTGGCACGCCGTCCGCTGTTCGGGTGCCGTGCCGGCCCCCCGCACATCGCGAGACCCGGAGGTCACCGACGCCGCCGACGTGACGGCCGTTCCGGATCACCCGGATAGTCCCGCCGATCCGCTCGTCCCGCGTGTCCTGGATGTCGGGCGCGCCCCGGCCGGCCGGTGCGTGGTCGATGCGAGCGGTGCGGTGGCGGTGATCCTGCTCGTGGTCCTCGCGGCGGGCGTGGCGCTGTCGGGTGCTGTGTCCGGTGACAGGCTCGTCTGGGAGCGGCGGGATCGGATGCGCGGCCTCGACCTCATGGTGGACGCGGCGGTGGCCACCCGGCGGCTGGTTCGTCCCGGGGATCTTGTCGTGGTCGGCGGCCGGCTCGCCCGCCCAGGCTGGATCTACGCGATGGAGGTCAGCACGGACGCCCCCCGGGCGCCCGAAGGTCTCCCCCGGCCCCGCGTGGAGCGTGCCCCCGGAACCGCCGCGGGCGGGACCGGCGCCGGAACCACCTCCAGGACCGAGCCGCCCCGGGTGGTCCGTGCGGAGACCGTTTTCGTCGATCCCGGCCTCCGTGATTCCGTGGGCCGGCTGGTGCCACTTGCTGTGCAGCTGGAGAGGCCTCGCCGACCCGGACGTCTCGTCGTCTTCGTCTTCGATATCGATGCGGCCGCGATGGCTCCGGGGCTGGCGGCGTTGCGGGATGAAGGCTGGTGCCCCGGTGAGAGCTGGCGGTTCCGGCTGACCGGTTCGGTCACGGTCTACTCCGACTGCCCGAAGCCTTCAGTCGCGAGCCGCGGATGATTCACGGGAAACGTCGCCGAGCCGCTTAATTCCTGGCACTGAATTTCCGGCACAACGCCTGTCCGGCGCATCACCTGACGCGCCTCGGCCCGGTCGGCGCGGCCAACTGAGTCGGCCGGGCACCGCTATGCCTGGGTCGGTGACTCCGTCCGACCGGAGGGCGGGCCAATCCCCAACGCCTCCCCCGCGGACCCGATGCCCCCGCCGGGTTCCCGCCGCGGGCCCGCTGACTGCTGTGGCCGTCCGGATTCGTCGCTCGCGCTGGCCGGACATGTGGGGCTCCGCAGACCTTGGCCAACTGTTCTGGTGCGACGAGATCTGGCCCGACCAGGTGAGTGGCCCGAGGAGCCACTGATCGGTGGTCCGGAAGGCATGTTGCTGACAACGTACTCGAACGAGGAGAAGGCCGACCGGGCCCGAAGAAGGCGTTCAGGTTCCATCCGCTGTGGCCGTTGGACGGGTCCGGGGGACCTGTGTCGGTGCTGCTGAGCATGGGTAATGTCCTCAGGTGCGCGATCCGGTTCACGATGCTCAGCGACGGGTGTGGGCAACGCGAGAGCCGGTGATGCCGGGCAACTCCTCGCGTCGCAAGGGGTATGTCCTGCCTTTGCCAGTCGTGAGGCGGTCGATCCGATATCCTCGAGGAGGATGCGGTCGCCACTGATCCCGACTGGCGGTGTATGCGCATAGCCCAATATGCGTCCAGTCCGGACCGCAGAAGAGAGCTCCGCCGGACCAGAGCCTCCTGGTCCGGCCTCCGTAACAGGTCGCGAGCATGGAACAGTGCTGCCCTGGCGGACGGAGATGGCCTGAGACTCGCCGTATTTTTTTACCTGACCGGCCGCGTCGATGACCGTCGGAAAGGGATTGTGCGTGTCTGTCGGAGGTTGGCGTGCCCGCACGGTCGCATCGGTTGTACTGTCTCTGCTGGTCGCAATGGCCGCAGCCGCGGGTCTACTCATCGAAATGCGGCCGGGTGCCCACGGCAGAACTACACGGGCATCAGACCTCGCGACTCAGACCGCGGACGCTGTCTCCGCAGGCGACGACCTGGCCAAGTTTGTCGACCCGTTTATCGGCACTGCGCAGCAGCGTCATGATGTCATACCCGGCGATGGGGTCGCGGGTGCCTTTCCAGGAGCCGCGGCGCCGTTCGGGATGGTCCAGTGGAGCCCGGACACCAACGGACGGGCGGCTGCGGGGTCGGGCGGGTACCGGTACACCGACTCAGTAATAGACGGATTCAGCCTGACCCACTTACATGGCACGTCGTGTCCTGCGGCCCAGGATATTTCGATCATGCCGTCTACCGGCTCCTATCCCTTCTATCCACCCACCGGCGCCGTGGACGAGCCATCGTTGTGGGGCGCCGGATTCTCTCATGGCGACGAGTCGGCCACACCCGGTCGCTACAGCGTTCAGGTCACCTCCCCGGTGGGCGATCGGATAGGTGTGGATCTCGCCGCCGGAGCCCGTGCGGCGATTGGTCGCTTCTCGTTTCCGGCAGGCGTGGCGGGATCCCTGGTCCTCGACGTGGGACGCCGTGCCGACGGCGCCGGCCGGGCGGACCTGCATGTGGACTCCGCCACCGGGGAGGTTTCAGGCTCGGTGACCAGCCGGGTCTTCTGCCGGCAACCAGCCGTCAGCACGCTTTACTTCGTCGCGAGACCCGATCGGCCGCCGGCGGCTGTGGGTACCTGGTCGGCGGGGCGATGGTCACTGAGCCCGGACGTGGCCGACGAAGGAGGACCCACCGCGACGTCGCGTTCCGCATCGGTCGGAGTCTGGCTGAGAATGCCACCGGCAGCAGACGGAGCGGTCATGCTCCGTGCTGCTGTGTCCTATACCAGCGTCGAGGGGGCGCGCGCCAACCTCGAGGCCGAGTACCCCAGCAGTGTCGACGCGGTCGCGAGCGCCACCCGCGCCGAATGGAACCGGAGGCTGTCGACCGTGTGTGTCGCCTCCGCGCCACGGTCCGAGTTACGCACCCTGTACACAGCGCTCTATCACGCGATGCTGGGCCCCGGTGCCGTCAGCGATGCCGACGGCACCTACCGTGGCTGGGACGGATCCACCGCCGCCGCCCAGGGATGGACCGCACGCAGCGGGATCGCGGGCTGGGACGCCTACCGCAGCTCGTTCCCATTACTGGCGATGCTGGCTCCGGACGTCGCCACCGACACCGCATGGTCGTTGATGGCCGGCGCCATGCAGACCGGGTCGGTGCCAGGATGGACTCTCGCGACCAGTCGGCCCGACGTCATGCCTGGCGACGGCGGCACGGTCCTGCTTGCCGAGGCGGTGGCTCTCGGGTTGCCCCTTGACCCAGCACAGGCTTTGGCCGCCGCGCTGGCCAGCGCGGCCCGCCGCCCGTTCGCGGCCGAGTACGACCGACTCGGCTTCGTCCCGGTCGGCCACGCCGGCCCCGCGGATGCTGTGTCCATCACTCTCGAGTACGCCCTCGCGGACTTCGCGACAGCGCAACTGGCGCTTGCCGCGAACCGGCCCGAAATCGCGGCTATCTTCACCGAACGGTCGACGCGCTGGCGGTCGGTATGGGATCCGGTCAGTAAGCTGCCCGCCCCGCGCAGCACGGACGGTGGCTTTCTACCGGTGGAGCCGACGACCCTGCCCGGCTACACCGAAGGCACCGCGGCCCAGTACTCATGGCTGGTTCCGCAGGATCCCGATGGCCTCGCAGAGGCGATGGGCGGACGGCGCGTCGCGGTCGACCGGCTCGCCGACTTCCTCGCCCGGCTCGACGACGGCCCGATCGGGGCACATGCGGAGATGGGAAACCAGCCCAGCCTTCTCGTGCCCTGGCTCGGTGGATCGTTCGGCGCCGTCGATCTGACGATCGACGCTCTCGACCGGACGCGCCGGACTTTGTTCCGGGATACTCCCGACGGTCTGCCCGGAAATGACGACACCGGGGGCCTGTCCGCCTGGTACGTGCTCGCCTGGCTTGGACTGGGCCCCGTCCAGCCGGGAACAGACCTGCTCATCGTCACTCCGCCGGTCGCCCCATCGGTCGAGATCACCCTTCCTCACGGACAACTTCGGTTGGTGAACCAACAGGTCGGCGGGGTGGATGGTCGCATACCGGTCGGGCTGAGACGTGACGGCGAGCCGCTCCCCGGGCCCTGGACCCGGTTTCGTGATCTCAGCGCAGGAGCGACTCTGACCTGGTCACTGTCCGATCAGCCGACCGCCCGGGGTACGCAGAACTGACCGGATCATCGTCGACGCGGTGTCCTGCAGCCAGGCGGAAGATCCGGGCCAACCCGCTCCTGTGCGCCAGACCGCCAGACCACCAGACCGGTGATCGAAAGATCTATTACTTTGCGTAGAGGGGATCGTCTCGCAGAGCCAGGTCGGCGACGTTGGTCGGAGTTTGTGTCAGTGCTGGTTGGATGCGGGTGAATCTGCCCGCCGGCTTGGTGATCGACTCCGCCTGCTCCGCTCGTCCCGCCGCGAGCGATGGATGATTCACGGGAAACATCTGCCCGCGGTGTCGGGTTTCTGGCGCCGAATTCCCGACACAGCACCTATCAGAGGCATCACCTGACGCGCCAGCACGGGTCCACCGGGGATGCTGGTGTGGTGCTTTCGCGTCGCACCCTCCCGTCTCGCCCCGAGCCGCCGCGGCCGCCTGCCGCTCGCTCGTCCATTCCGGGATGTCCGGACCGTCCGCTCTCAGCCCGGGGCGGGCCACATCCGAGCCTGGATCCGCGTGCCTGGCGCGCCTTCGTGACCTGGTCGACAGCTCGGACCGCTCAGCTTGGCCGGCTGGGCCTGCCGGGTGCTCCGGTGGTTGAGGTGAATCGGTGACACCGCCCGAAGGGACGGCGGGCGGCCTCCGCCCCGACTCCTCCCCCGGCGATCCGCTGCCCCCGCCGTCGGATTCCTCGGCTGCGCCGGCGACGACATCCGAAGGCCCGACCGGCGCCGCCGAGGTGGTTCCCGACGCCGCTCGGACCGTCTTCGGTGATCGTTTCGGTCTCGCGGTGCGGTATGTCGAGATGCTTTCGACGGCAGGAGTCGAGCGAGGGCTGATCGGTCCGCGGGAGACCGGCCGGCTCTGGGAGCGCCACCTTCTCAACAGCGCGGTCCTGGCCGAGGCCGTCCCCACCCGTTCCGCCTCCCCCGGTTCCGACGAGGCCGCCCTCGAGGTCGTCGACGTCGGCAGCGGCGCCGGCCTTCCCGGAATTCCGCTCGCGCTCGCCCGCCCCGACCTGAGGGTGACCCTGCTCGAGCCGATGGAAAGGCGCTGCCGTTTCCTCGCGGAAGCCGTGGCCGAGCTCGGTCTGGCGGGTCAGGTGGAGGTCGTACGGGGACGAGCGCCGGACGTCGCCGAGCTGCCTCCGCATCGCACATTCGACGTTACGGTGGCGCGCGCAGTAGCCCCTTTGGGACGTCTTGGCGCGGTACTGCTGCCGATGACCCGTCCGGGCGGTGTCATGCTTGCACTGCGCGGTTCGCGAATCCTTGAGGAATTGCAGGCCGCGCGTAGTGATCTCGATTCCCAGGGTTGGCGCGAGGTGAACGTCATGACGTGCGGGGCTGGCCTGGTGGACGAACCCACCCGTGTTCTGTGCGCGACGCGGTCACCTCAGGCGACCCAAGGGGACGGCGGGAGGGGACGGCGCGGCGCGGATGACCGGCAGGCCAGACGGACGACACAGCCACGGCGACCACGGGAGGGCACTCGTGATCGACCGGCACGTGGGAGGTCCCGTTCCACGTGAAACAGCGATGCCATATCAGACGGCGAGGGCACCTGAAGCAGCGTCGGCGGGTCGAGGCGGCCTGGCACACGGGGGGAGTCCGGGTGACACGTCCGGCCTCCCGGGCCTGGACCCCCTTGACTCCTCGACCCCGATCGGAGCGGCGGCGGCAGCAGCGGTGGAAGCACTGACGATGGAACGACGACGACCCTTTCCTCGACCCAGCCGGCGACGTGTCATCACTGTCGCCAACCAGAAGGGTGGCGTCGGCAAGACGACGACCACCGTCAATCTGGCCGCCGCACTGGCCATGCACGGAGTCCGTGTACTGGTCGTGGACCTGGACCCGCAGGGGAACGCCTCCACGGCGCTCGGTGTGGACCACCGGTCCGGCACTCCCTCGATCTACGAGGTGCTGCTCGGTGACCGCCCACTCGACGAGGTCGTCGTGCGGTCCAGCGAGTCCAGCGGGCTGTTCTGCGCACCGGCGACGATCGACCTCGCGGGCGCCGAGATCGAGCTGGTCTCGATGGTCGCGCGGGAGACCCGCCTGCGTCGGGCCATCGACGGCATGCGGAACGAGGTCGACTACGTCCTCATCGACTGCCCGCCGTCGCTGGGGCTGCTCACGGTCAACGCGCTCGTGGCGGCCCGGGAGCTCCTGATCCCGATCCAGTGTGAGTACTACGCGCTGGAGGGTCTTGGTCAGCTGCTGCGTAACGTCGAGCTGGTCCAGGCCCATCTCAATCAGGAGCTCCGGCTGTCGACCATCCTGCTGACCATGTACGACTCGCGCACCCGGCTCGCCGATCAGGTCGTGCACGAGGTGAAGGAGCATTTCGGGGACAGGGTGCTGAGCACCACGATCCCGCGCAACGTCCGGCTGGCCGAGGCGCCGAGCTACGGTCAGTCCGTCCTGACCTACGACCCCGCCTCCCGCGGGTCGCTGTCCTACCTGGCCGCTGCTCGCGAGCTCGCCGAGCGCGGAGTCGACCCGGCTCCACGTGGCACCGCCGGGAGCGCCCGCGATGGGGCTCCCAGCGGCCCCATCCCGACCGGTGGGGCTCCGGTGAACGGCCACTCCCCCGCAGGGCACGCGCCGCCCACCGGCCGCGGCACGGGCGCCGTCCAGGCCAGCCCTGACCGGCACGGCCCGCCGTCCGGCTACGGCGCAGACGGCGGCGCAAACGGCCGCAGCGACGGACGTGCAGACAGCCGTGCAGACAGCCGCGCAGACGGCCGCGGCGCGGACGACTACGCCGCCGCCGACGGCTACGGCACGGATGGCTACAACGCCACCGACAGATACGGCGCCGCCAATGGATACGGCGCTGACGACAGCTACCCCGCCGACGACGACCGGTACGGCACGCCCGCCGACGGCTACGACTCGCCGGGCGGTCACGCCGCTCCGGCCGGGCCGTCCACGCCGGACGGCTTTGCCGTTCCGGACGGGCCGATGGTCCCGGGTGCACCCAGCACCCGGGACGGGTACGGACGGCCCAACGGCTACGGCCCGCACGGCGGTGCCGCGGGTCCTGGCGGTCCGAACCTGAACGGGGCCGGTCGATGACGGCGCGGCGTGGTGGTCTGGGTCGTGGTCTTGGCGCGCTCATTCCGGCGGCCGCCGAGCCGCAGGACGGCTACCAGAGCAACGGCCTGGACCACGCTCCGGCAGCGGCTCCCGTCCCGGTCGCGGGCGCGGTCTTCCGGGAGATCCCGGTGGACTCGGTGACCCCGAATCCGCGCCAGCCACGCACCCACTTCGACGAGGACGCCATCGCGGAGCTCGCCGCGAGCCTGCGCGAGGTGGGGCTACTGCAGCCGATCGTCGTCCGGGAGCTTCTGCCCGGCCGCTACGAGCTGGTCATGGGCGAGCGGCGCTGGCGCGCGTCGAAGCTCGCCGGGCTGGAGCGGGTGCCCGCCATCGTCCGGGACACCGCGGACGACGCCATGCTGCGCGACGCCCTGCTGGAGAACCTGCACCGCCAGCAGCTCAACCCGCTCGAGGAGGCCGCGGCCTACGAGCAGCTGTTGCGTGACTTCGGGGCGACCCACGAGGAGCTGGCCGGGCGCCTGGGCCGGTCGCGCTCGCACGTCACGAACACGATTCGCCTGCTCGGGCTGCCGCCGGCGGTGCAGCGTCGGGTGGCGGCCGGAGTGCTGTCCGCCGGGCACGCCCGCGCACTGCTCTCGCTGGAGAACCCCGACGCCCAGGACAGGCTGGCGACGCGCATCGTCGCCGAGGGCCTGTCCGTGCGGGCGGTGGAGGAGATCGTGGCCCTCGGCGAGGAGGGGCCCCGCAAGCGGGCTCCGCGCGGGCCGCGGGCGGCCGAGCCGGCGCTGACCAGCATCGCCGACCGCCTGTCGGACCGGTTGGAGACCCGGGTCAAGGTGGACATGGGCCGCAGCAAGGGCCGCATCACCGTGGAGTTCGCGACGATCGAGGACCTGGAGCGGATCGTCGAGGTGATGTCCCCGAACTCGAAGGTCTCCTGACCTCGGTACCAGGCCTCGGGGCGCACGTGGCGGACACGTGCGCCCCGAGGCCTGTCCGGGGTGTGTGCCCGTCCCGGTGCGGTCCCGCTCAGACGGTACCGGGGACGGGGTTCACCTGGCGCAGGACGCCTTCGGGATTCATCGAGCCGAGCAGGCGCTCCAGGGCGACCTCGACGTCCTCCCGCCAGCTGACGGCGTTCTTCACCTCGAGGCGCAGGCGGGGCCAGCGGTGGTGCGGGCGAACCGTCTTGAACCCGACCGCGAGCAGGTAGTCGGCGGGCACCACGCAGCGGGTGCCGGAGTCGCGCAGGTCGCCGAACGCCTCCAGAGCGCGGTAGCCGCGCCGCGTGATCTCCTTGGCCACCGACTGGATGAGCACCCGGCCCAGGCCCTGGCCGGTGAACTCCTGGACGATCTGTGCGGTCATGAGCAGCACCGCGTCCGGGCTGACGGGGCTGGTCGGGAACGCCACGGAGCGCGGGACGTACGCCGGCGGCGCGAACATGACGAACCCGGCCGGGACGTTGTCGATATACACGACTTTTCCGCAGCTACCCCATTCGAGAAGCGCCGCCGAGACCCAGGCCTCCTTCTCGATGTCCGTGCCGCCGGCCTCCTCGGCCCGGCTGCGGGCCACCGGGTCGAGCTCCCAGAAGACGCACCTGCGACAGGGGAGCGGCAGGTCGTCGATGTTGTCGAGAGTGATGTTCGCGATCCGACGACTCATCGAGCCAGCCCTCCCAGCGGTCCGGACGACCGTCCCCGGCCGATTCTTCCGCTTACTTCGGACAGCCTAGGACGGTCGTCAGCGCATGTGGCCACGGGCACGCCGTGACCTGTTCCACGTGAAACCTCGCCAACGGATTACACGTTCCCGGGACGTCCACCACAAAGCCGGTCGCGGTAGTGAAACACGACAAGCGTGCGGGACGGGGGAGCGACCGCGGAGCCGTCCGGCACGGCCGGCGGCGGCAGTAGCCAGGCGTGGTGCGGCGAGGCCTCAGGCGCGCGCCGCGATGCGCGGGACGCGCAGCTGCCCCGTTGGCGGGTCCTGCTCCGGCGGCAGGAACAGGCGCTGTGTGGCGGCGAGCAGGCCCTCCGCGACGGCGGCCCGGAACTCGGTCGACGCCAGCGCGGCGGCGTCGTGAGTGTTGCTGAGGTAGCCGAGGTCGATCTGGACAGCGGGCATCCTGGTTCGGCGGAGCAGCTCCCAGGTCTTGGGATGGGCGCGGCAGTCCACCATGTCGGTCCGCGAGACGATCTCGCGCTGCACCAGCGCGGCGAAGCGCTCACCGACCGCCGACGAGCCTCGCGCGTGGCCGTAGTAGTACGTCGAGACACCCTGGGCCTGCGCGGAGCCGCTCGCGTCCACGTGCAGCGAGACCAGCAGGTCGGCGCCGATCTCGTTCGCCCGCGCCGCGCGTTCCGCCTCGGGCGGCGACTCGTGTGGCCCGTGCACCGGGTAGGCCTCCAGGCCGGACGCGAGCAGCCGGGCCTCCAGCCGTGAGGCCAGGTCGGCCATCAGGTCACGCTCGCACAGCCCACCACTGGACACGCCAAGGTCGTCGCCGCCGTGCCCGGGGTCGATGGCGACGACCATGCCGAGCAGCGACGGCCCCCGGGCCAGCAGGCGCATGGACTCGCGCAGGACGTCCGGGCGGCCACCGGTGACCGTGCGCTCGAGGCGCTTGAGCTCGCGCAGGGTCCGCGGCCCGCAGAGGCCGTCGGGGTCGAGGCCCCGGTTGCGCTGGAAGTCCCGCACGGCCGAGTCCGTCCGTGCTCCGAAGATGCCGTCCGCGCGGCCGACGTCGAAGCCCATGTTCGACAGCCGCTCCTGCAGGGCGGCGACGTCATCGCCGACGAACGGGTGAGTGACGCTGTAGTGAAGGAGCCGGTCGCCGAGGCGGCGGCGAGCCTCCTCGATGGCCCGGAAGGTGTCGGGTCCGATGATGCCGTCGACCGACAGCCCGCGGCTCTGCTGGAACGCCCGGACGGCGTTGTCCAGCTCGCTGTCGAACTGGTCGGTGGCGTCGACCGGGCCGCCGTTCCCGCCGTTCCCGGCGTCGCCGGCGGGCGACGCCGGGAACGGGTCCGGACCCGTCGCGGTGGAGGTCCCGAGGGCACCCGGACCGGGGCCGTCAGCCGCATCGGTCTGGCGGGGTGCGACGGGAAGAAAACCCAGGTGGATGAAAGCTGCCCGGGCCTCCGCCACAGAGGGGTCACGGTCACCAAGACGCAGCAGCTTCACGAATGAGTACCTTTCGAGTCCGCGTTCATCGAGCCGTCGACCTGCGTCGGGCGGTTCCGCCGCCGAATCCCGGTCATCAGATTAGGCCATCGGTCCCGGGCAGTGAGGACGGCGATCCCCCTCGTCCGGCTTTCTGCCTCGGTGCACCGTGCTCCGGTCGGGCCCGGTCCGGACCTGAGGTCGGAGCCCGGGCTCGGTGGGGTGGCCGCCGAAGTGAACTGCCTGAGTCACTCCAGGCGCCGCCGGGCCGACTCACTTCGGCGTGAACCCCGCCTGGAGGTGGCCATCCTGGGGAAACGGTCGATGACTACCCGATGTGACCAAAGGTGACGTGTGCGGTGCAGGGGCCGCCCTGCGCCGCACATTCGATCATGTTTACGGCCCGCTCAGGGCCACTAGCGGCCGACGGTCCGGAAACATCCACCGGACGTGTGCTCCTGGCTACCGAAAGTTCCGAACAGTCGGACCCTGCGCGGCGCAGGCCGGTGCCGACTCCGCGGTGCCGGCGGAGACGAAGACGGCCCGCTCCGAGATCGGAGCGGGCCGTCGAGGTCGACCATGGCCGGCGGAGTGCGCTGGCCCGGCCCGGGCGGGGCCGGGCGCGGTCTGGATCAGATGTAGGACGACAGGTCGCGCAGCAGCGCGGCCTTCGGCTTCGCGCCGACGATGCTCTTGTCGATCTCGCCGTTGACGAAGACGGCCATCGTCGGGATCGACATGATCTGGTACTGCCGCGCGACCTCCGGGTTCTCGTCGATGTTGAGCTTGACGATCCGGAGCTTCTCGCCGTGCTCCTTGGCGATCTCCTCCAGTACCGGCGCGACCATCTTGCACGGGCCGCACCACTCGGCCCAGAAGTCGACGAGTACGGGCTTGTCGCTCTTGAGCACCTCGACGGCGAACGTGCCGTCCGTCACCGCGGGGGTGGAGCCTGCCATGGCGTTCTCCTCAGGGTTTGCGCTCTTGTGTCTTTGGACTGGTGGTTGACGGCTGTGCTGTGGCGGGGCTCCCGCCACAGCACAGGTTGGTCCGCGTCAGGTCGTCGCGGCGAGCTCCGGTGCCGGTACCCGGGGCGCCTCGGCGGCGCTGTCAGCGGCGCCCTCCAGGCTGGCGATGTAGCGCTCGGCGTCGAGGGCGGCGGAGCACCCGGTGCCGGCCGCGGTGATCGCCTGGCGGTAGGTGTGGTCGACGACGTCACCGCAGGCGAACACACCCGCGATGTTGGTCTGGGTGGTCGGGTGGGCCACCTTGATGTAGCCCTCGCCGTCCAGCTCGAGCTGATCGTGGATCAGATCCGTGCGGGGGAGGTGGCCGATCGCCACGAACAGGCCGGTGATCGCCAGCTCGTCCGTCTTGTCGGTGACCGTGTCACGCAGCCGGACGCCGGTGACCTTGTCCTCGCCGAGGACCTCCTCGACCACGGCGTTCCACCGGAACCGGACCTTCGGGTTGGCGAACGCCCGCTCCTGCATGATCGCGCTGGCGCGCAGCTTGTCGCGCCGGTGCACGATCGTCACCGACTTCGCGAACCGGGTGAGGAAGGTCGCCTCCTCCAGCGCCGAGTCGCCGCCGCCGACGACCGCGATGTCCTGGTCCCGGAAGAAGAAGCCGTCACAGGTCGCGCAGGCTGACACGCCCCGGCCGAGCAGCCGGTCCTCGTGCTCGACGCCGAGCTTCTTGTAGGCCGAGCCGGTCGCGACGATGACCGAGCGGGCCAGGTAGGTCTCGTCGCCCACCTTGACCACTTTCGGATCCGCGGCCAGGTCGACCTCGGTGACGTCGTCCGCGATGAGCTCGGCGCCGAACCGCTCCGCCTGGGCGCGCAGGTTCTCCATGAGCTCCGGCCCCTGGATGCCCTCGGGGAAGCCCGGGAAGTTCTCCACCTCGGTCGTGGTCATCAGCGCGCCGCCCGCGGACACCGCGCCCTCGAAGACGACCGGCTTCAGGTTCGCCCGGGCGGTGTAGATCGCCGCGGTGTAGCCGGCCGGCCCCGACCCGATGATGACGACGTCCAGGACGCGCTCGCCGGAACGCTCCGCTCCGGCGGCCTGACCGGCCTGGTCCTTGCCCTGGGCTGTCACACCCACTCCCTTCACGACTGTCGTACGAGGCTTCGTCGACTCTGTCGATCGTTGGCCCCGCCGACGTGATGTCTGCCCCCATAACCGTCGCGGACCGCCGCTGATTCCACCGCTGGGTCACCGTGGCAAGGGGGGCGTGCCCGTCCGTACGTGTGTGCCGTCCTGTCGCCGACCACCGCCTACAGCGCGCGGGTCGTGTTCACGGTGTACAACACCGCGCCCGGCATCGGTACCACGCCGCAGCGTGCGTCGATCACGACGACCCGCGCGGCGGCGGGCTGGCCGGCGACCGAGAGCACCACCAGCAGCGCCCGTTGGCCGTCGAAACGCACCCGGTCGAGGGCCAGTACCGATCCGCCCGTCTGGGCGGTGAGGCTGTCGTAGCACATCCGCAGTTGTGGGGTGTCGATCACGCGGGCGAGCGTCTCCGGCGTCGTGGCGGACGCGGCCGACGGATCCGTTCCCGGCACCGTGGTGGACGCGCCGTCGTCGGTGGCCTGTTCCTCGCCCGCGGCGGGCGGCACGGACGTCGCACCGGAAAGCGCAGGCAGGACGGACCAGGTGAGCATGGTCGTCGGGATCCGCCCGGTGAGCAGGCTCCGGCCGTGCACGACGATGTCGCCGGCCCGGACCGCCTCTCCCGAGTCGGCGACCATCGTGAAGGCCGCGGATGGCTCCTCGGGCGTTCCGCTGGCACTGGGGACGGCCGCGGCGGCGGCCGGTCCGGGAACCCGGGCGGCTTCCGGACCGGCCGTCTGGGAGGCCCCTGACAGCGCCGTGGGCGCGTCGTTGGCCGCGGTGGAGCTCGCGTCCCCGCCGCCCGCGGTCAGCCCGCGCAGGGTCAGCACAGCCGCGCCGAACGCCACCAGCGCGACGCAGGTCGCCGCGATCGAGACCCAGTCGCGGGCGACCCGGCCGCCGGCACCGGCGAGCCCGCCGCGCCGCCGCCCGCCGCCGTGCCGCGGGGGCCGCGGCGCCCCGGAGATCGGCGGCCTGCCCGGCTCCGTGCTCCCCCGTGTGGTGCCGTGTGCCGTGATGTCCGGCCCGGCGATGCCCTGCTCGGCGATGCCCGGCGCCGTCGTGTCTGGCGCCCTGGTGCCCGGAGTCCTGGTGTCTGGTGCCGAGATGGTTGTTGGTTCGCCGATGCCTGGCCCGGCGGTCCCCTGCTCGGCGATGCCTGAGTCGCGGTCGGCCGCGTCGGGACCTGTGCCAGCGGTGCCTCGGCCTGCGTTGCCCGGAGTGCTCTTCCGTTCGAACTCGCCAGGGGCGACGAGGCCCGCGGCTGGCAGCGAGCCGACCCGCCCGAGGCGGCGGCGTGGCCGCGGCGGGCCGCCGACAGTTCCCGCGCGGGGACCGCGCCCCGACCGGGCGCTCTCCCGTGCCCGGGTGTCCGTGGCCGACCTGGCGGCCAGCGCGGCCTGGATGCGCTCGGCGACGTCGGCCGGCATCGTCATGCTCGCGAGGCGGGCGAGGTCGGCGCGCACCCGGCGCAGCGCCGTGAGCGCCTCCTGGCAGGTGGCACACGAGTGGACGTGGCGCTCGACCCGGGCGGTCGCGGGCTCGAGGGGGAACCCCTGATCCGAAGGGTCCGGCCGGGCGTCGAGGTAGGCGTCAAGCGCCTCCACGTCGGGATGCCCGCCGGTGGTGCGACCGTCGGTCATGCGCTGGGCGGCCGTGCCGGCCCGGGTACGCGGGCCACGGTCGCCGGGGCGCCAGCCCGGATCAGGGGCGTGGGCGCCGTGTTCGTCCGTCACCACCGCTGATCACCTCCTCCGGCGAGTCAGCCGCCCGGCCGTCGTGCCGGTCCGGTCGGCGGGTCCCGGGACGCCGGCCGCGCCCGGCATCTCGGCGGGTTCGGCGGCGGCGCCACGAGTGGTCGTGCCGGTGGGGTCGGTGCCGTCCGCATCCGCGCGGTCGGACCCCGCCTGCTCGACCGGCCGGTCGTCGACCAGTCGGTCGACCGGTTCGTCGGGACCGCCGGCCGATGTGTCGTACCGTCCCTCATCACAGACGGAAGGCGAGGCCGGCTGGTTCCCGGCGACGGGCCGCCGAGCCCGTTCGGGGGCAAGGTGCCCGAGCAGGACGGCGAGCCGCGCCCGGCCGCGCGCGCAGCGGCTCTTGACCGTCCCGACCGGTATGTCCAGCAGTTCGGCCACCTCGGCGACCGAGCGGCCCTCGACGTCCACGAGGACGACCGGGGTGCGCAGTGTGACCGGAAGCATGCCGAGCGCGGCGCCGACGTCCATCCGGGTGTCGTGCTCGGCGATGGCGTCCCGGGCGTCGGCCGGCTCGTAGGGGGCGCCGTCGGGGGCCGAGGGCATCGGCACCGTCGGGCGCACGGCGCGGCGGCGCAGCCGGTCGAGGGCGGCGTTGGTGACGATCCGGTGCAGCCAGGTGCCGACAGCCGCCTCACCCCGGAAGTCGGCGGCCCGCCGGTGCGCGGAGAGCATCGCCTCCTGGACGGCGTCCGCCGCCTCCTCGGTGTCCTGCAGCAGCGCGAACGCCACCGACCACAGCCGGTCGGCGTGCGCGCGGAACAGCTCGCCGAACGCCGCCGGGTCACCCGCCACGTGCCGGCGCAGCGCCGCGAGGTCGGCCTCGGGAGCCCGGCCGGAGGATCTGGCCCCGGCCGCCGCGGGAGGGTTCACCGGGTTCTCTGGACCGGCAGTCGCCGCCGGGGCCCGGCGCGCATCGATCTCGACCCGCCGCACATGATTCCGTCCGGTCAGCCCCGGAACTCGATCTCCGCGATCGATCCCTTCGTGGACGGAAGCTCGGTCAACCACAACACCCAGTACCGATGAGTCGGCTGCTCGGACGGCATGCTGATGCGGACCTCGCCCGTCTTGTTCTGCTGCGGCACACCGATGACCGAGTAGCCGTCGATGTTGTCCGAGAGTGAGTCGCCGGCCCGCAGCTCAAAGGTGATCGGGCCTTCTCTTCCGACGGTGACGACAACTTCGCTCGGGGTTATCGGCTGGTTGAAGTCGAAGCGCAGTCCCACGCCCTTCTTCAGACCGCCGAACTGCGGGCTCGCGTATCCGTCGGTCGTCCACTGAGTGCCCGGGTTCTCGTCGGTGGCGAGTGAGACGAGGTCCGGCTTCTCCGCCCCGTCACCGCCCGGGGGCGGGTCGAACGAGGTGACCGAACCGAAGGGGATCCGGTTGCCGGAGGGCACCACGGCCATCGAGGAAGGGCCGGTGTCCCCGCCCGGGCTGTCGCCGCCGTCGTCCTTCGGGCGCAGGGCGATCACGGCCACCACGGCGACGAGGGCGACGACCACCAGCAGGGCCACCCACGGCAGGACGCGGCGGACGGTGCCGCCGCCCGACCCGCCACCTTGGCGGTGGCCGCCGCCGGCGGGCGGGTAGCGGTCGTCGTCGTACCGGCGCTGCTCGGGCGCCTCGCGCTGCGACGGGTAGCCGCGGTCGCGGTCGTCGTAACCGCCCCGGCCGCCGTAGCCGCGGTCGTTGTAGGAGGTCTGGTCGTAGGCGTCGCGGCCCAGGTAGGAGGTCTGGTCGTAGCCGCGGCGGTCGTAGTCGTCGCGGCCGCCGTAGCCGTTGCCGCCGGAGCTGTTCCCGCCGGCGTAGCCCTGACCCGGGTAGTCGGAGGGGGCGGGGTAGTCGTCCGTGGCCGGGTTGTAGCCGTCGACCGACATCGCCTCGGTGCTCGCGGGGCCGTCGTCACCGAGACTCATCAGGCCGGTGTCGAGGACCTGGTCGACCGGGCTGACCGCCTCGAGCTCCGAGACCAGCTCGGCGGCGGTCGTGATCGGCGCGCCGGCCCGCTCGTCGCCGAGGGTCGCCAGGGTGATCGCGTCGAGGTCGCGCGGGACGGCCGAGTTGATCTGCCGGGGGGTCCGCAGCCGGCCGTCGCTCGTCGGGGCGGCTGGCAGCGCGTGCTCGCCGAGCAGCGGCCAGGTGCCGGTCAGCCCGGCGTACAGCAGCCCGCCGAGGGCCCGGACGTCCGCCAGCTCGGCCGAGGGGGGTGCGTCGTCCTTCTCCGGGTCGGAGCCGATGGTGGGCTCCGCGCCCGTCGCCGCGCCGTCCAGCCCCGCGAGGACGCCGCCGATCTCCAGGTCGACGACCTTCACGGTGCCGTGGCCGGAGACGATCACATCGCCGGGGTTGAGCCCGCCGTGGTGGATGCCGCGGTCGTGCGCGGCGGCGAGGACGCGCGCCGCCGCCAGGACGATGGCCCCGGCCTGTTCGGGGCGCAGTGGCCCGTTGGTGGCGAGCTGGCGCAGGGTGCGCCCCTCCACCCACTCCGAGACGACATAGGAGACACGTGCCGTGCCGGTGGTCGTGGTCGTGGCGTCGTAGGTCGACGCGGCGCCCGGGTGGACCAGCCGCCCGGAGTTGATCGCCGCCTTCAGCAGGGCGCGGGCCGCGTCCTCCCGGACAGCCGGATCGATCTCCGCCGCGGCGTCAGGGTCGACGTGCTCGACGATCCGGACGGCCACCGGCCGGGCGAGCGTGTTGTCGTCACCCCGCCACAGGGTCACCGGGCCGCGGGTGTTCAGCGGCGCCAGGAGGCGGTAGCGGCGGTCGAGAACGGATTCGGCCAGCACGGCCGTGCTGGCCGGGCGCTCGCCCGGCGAGTCGGTGGTCACGTCGTTATCGACGTCCGCGCCCTGCGGTCGGTTGCTTCCGTCGACCACAGCGCCTCCGTCGTCCGCATACCCGCCGGCCGACCCGACGGCGGGTTGCCCCACCTCACCCGGGCAGGGGATCCGCCCAGCGTTCCGCCACTGCGAACGAACATCCCGGACACCCTCCGTCGCATCGGAACGCATCGTGTGACCAACGCGACGAGCTGGGTGCTGCGCCTGGTTCACCGGCGACGTTGGGCGGGGCCCGCGCACAGCGTGTTCAGTGTACGAGTCCGGCCCTGGCATCTCGCGGATGTCTCCGGACAAGCCAGCTTGGCACACCGGGGCGAACCATCCGCCTATGGACACGCCATGGACCCGGCATGCGATCGCGCGGAATCAGTGGTAACGCACCGATCTTCACCCCCAAACCTGATTGACGCCTCCAGAGGATCACTTTCTGTGCGTATCCGGGCTTGAGTGTGACAAAACTTTACCGAATGATTTTCCGGCGTTACTTAACGTCGCGTCGATGTGTTGCTGGTGGCATGGGTGTGGACGGGGTTCCGCTGTCGGCTCCGGGCGCCGCTCGCCGCGCCGGTGGGACCTTGGTGCCATCCCGGCAGGTAATCCGGGCGACGGAATCGAGACCATCGGCCCGCATGGGTGAGGCCGTGTCGGGAGGTGGCCCCGGCCCGTCAGCCGCGCCGGCCCGAGGACCCGCCGCGGCGACCTGGTGGCCCGCCTGGCCGACCGGAGGGCCCGCCGCGACCGCCGCGATCGCCACGCCCACCCGGGGGCCGGCCCCGCCCGCCGTCTCCCCGGCCGGCCGATCGCGGTGGCCGGGCCGAGGACGCCGAGGCCGCGCCAGTGCTGGTGCCAGTGCTGGCACTGGCACCAGCACTGGCGGGCTTCGTCCGGCGGCCGACGCCGAGGCGGCCACCGACGATGCGCATCAGGGCCGTCATCTCGTGCATCCCGGTGCGCACGGAGATCACGACGAAGACCAGGCCACCGACGACCAGCGCCAGCACCACCGCGATCCCGGAGCCGAGCCAGCCCTTGCCGAGCAGGTCGCGCAGGCCCTCCGCGATGACGCTGGCGAGGACCGCGCCCACGCCGGCCGTCACGCTCACCCGGGTCGTCACCCGCGCGATGCGGTTGCCGTCGATGCCCAGCAGGCGGCGCCGCAACAGGACCGTCGTCGCGACCAGGCCGATCAGGTAGGCCAGCGAGAAGGCCAGCGCCAGCGCGGCCGCCCGGTGCTTCTCGGCGACCACCTCCGACAGCACGAACGCGGCCAGGATGTTCGTGGCGACCACGCCGATGTTGACCAGAGCGGGCGTGCGGCTGTCCCGGTAGGCGTAGAAGGCCCGCAGCTGCACCTGGAACAGGGAGAACGGCACGAGCGCGATCGCGAAGGCGCTGAGGGTGTCGCCGATCGCCATCGCGTCGTCGTAGTCGACCGCCCCGTGGTTGAAGACCGTCACGGCGATCGGGCGTCCCAGCGCCAGCAGGAACAGCGCTGAGGGGATGATCGCGGTGACCGTCATCCGGGACGCGGTCGAGAGGTCCTCGCGCACCAGGTCCGCCTGCTCGTTGGCGGCGTGGCCGCTCATCCTGGGGAGCAGGGCGGTGATCACCGAGACACCGATGATCGCGTACGGCAGCTGGAAGATCTGGTAGGCGTAGCTGTAGATCGAGTACGCGGTGGTCGACGTCGAGAGCCTGGAGATCATCAGGAAGCCGACCTGGCTGATCAGGACGTAGAGCAGCGTCCAGCCGGCCAGCCGGGACGCCGTGCGCAGCCCGGGGTGGCGCAGGTCGAGCCGTGGCCGGTACCGGAACCCCACGGCGCGCACCGAGGGCAGCAGCGCGATGGTCATCACGACCACGCCGAGCGTCGTGCCGCCCGCGAGCACGATCGTCTGGGCGTCGGTGATGCCGCCCAGGGTCGGTGGGCGCGGCCCGGGCAGGAAGATGAACACCACGCAGGTGGCGATCACCACCAGGTTGTTCAGCACCGGCGCGAACATGGGCGCGGCGAAGGACTGGCGGGTGTTGAGGATCGCCCCGAGCGTCGCGCCGACGCCGTAGAAGAGGATCTGCGGCATGAACCAGCGCAGCAGGTCCGCGCCCAGCGCGCGCTGCGCCGGCCCGGTGTTCAGGTAGAGGCCGATGATCTGGGGCGCGGCGAACATCCCCACCAGTACCGCCGCGCCCAGACCGAGCGCCATCAGCGTGATCAGGGACGAGGCGAAGCTGTCGCCCCCGTCCGGGTCCTCCTTGGACGCCTGCACCAGCACCGGCACGATGACGCTGGTCAGGATCCCGCCGAGCAGCAGGTCGTAGAGGATGTTCGGGGTCGTGTTGGCGACGGTGTAGGCCTGGCCGACGGCCCCGGTGCCGATCGCCGCGGCGATCGCGACCGTGCGCAGGAAGCCCGAGGCCCGCGAGGCGATGGTGCCGATCGCCATTGTCCCGCTGGCGCGGCCGAGCCCGCCCCGCTTCGCCGTGGCGGCGCCCCGCGCGGCGCCTGTGCCCTGCTTGCCCGCGGCCTGTTTGCCCGCGGCCTGCTTGCCTGTGGCGGGTCTGCCTGTGCCCTGTTTGCCCGCGGCCGGCCTGCGTCCGGCTGGCCGGGCCCCCTCGGCCGCGGGGCGCCGGGTGGACGCCGGTGGCGGCGTCACGGGCGGTGCGAGCCGGCTGGTGCGATCGTCGGCGGCCATCTCGTCGAGCGGCTCGACCAGTGGCTCCACGTGTGGCCCGTCGAGCGGCTCGACCGGCGGCCGGGTCCGGCGCGCCGGACCGGCGCCGGCCCTCGGCGCCGCGCCGGGGGCCGGCGTGCGGGAACGCGACGACCACATCGCCGGCCCGCCCTCGGACGGCGGCGGCACCGCGGGCGCGCTCGGCAGCCGGCGGGTCTGCTCACCTGCCGGCGGACGTCCGCCGGCGGGACGCCTGCCGATCTCCGCGCCGCCCTCCTGGTAAGACTGGGGCGACATGCCCGCGTTCGGATCGGCGCGGCGCGGCCCGGTCGGGTGCGGCGCGGCGTCATAGGGATCGTCGGGATCGGAGCGCCGCCGGCCGGGCACCGGCGGCGGGGTGTCCGGGTAGGCGGAGCCGGTGGGTACCCGGGCCGTGGCATGTGACCCGTCCGCGTACCAGACCGGTGGCTCGCCGCTGTGGTCCGGACGCTCCTCGTAGGTCGGCGGCTGCCCGGGCGTTCCGTACCGCGAGTCGTCGTACCGAGGTTCGCCGTGGCGGGAGTCGTCGTACCGAGCCTCGTCGCGCCCGTCGTACCGACGATCCCCGTACGGAGGTTCGTCGTGCCGAGGTCCGTCGTACTGAGGTTGGTCGTACGGCGGATCGTCGTACCGGGCGCGGGACCGGTCGTGCCGGGGGCCGCCGTCCCGCGGGTCCCACTCGTGGCGAGCAGGCTCGTACGGTGGCGGCCCGGGGGGCCGGTCCGACGGCGGTTCCTGATCGCCCCACGGCGCCGGCGGGTCCTGAGCGGGCCGGTTCACGTTCGGACGGTAGCGGGCCGGGTGCTCATCGGCATGAGGAAACGGCGAACCCGGCCGATGCGGCTCACCGGCGTCCGCGTACCGGTCGTCCGGGTACGGGCTGTCCCGGTACGGGCGGTCGTCGTACCCGCCGTCCCCGTATCGGCTCTCCGGGTTCGCCGGGTACCCACCGCCGTCGTACCGCCCGTCCGGCCGCGTGCCGCCCTCGTACCGCTCCTCTGGACGTCTGCCGTCGTGCCGGTCCTCCGGGTACCCGCCGGGGTAGCCGTTGTCGTAGCCGCCGTCCCGGCGCTGGTCGTGGACGTAGCTGTCGTCCGGGTAGCTTCCGCCCGCGTACCGGCCCCCGTCCTGGCCGCCCGCGTAGCCGCCGTCGGCGTACCGCTCGTCGGGATACCGCCTGTCCGGGTACCGGTCGTCTGGATAACGCTCGTCCGGATACCGGTCGTTCGGATACCGGTCGTCCGGATACCGGGGAGTGCCCTGGCCGTCCCGGGTGCCGTGGTGGTCGTCGTCAGGCGGCCATCGCGACTCGTCCGGCGGGGTCACCGGCCGTCCCGTCGCCGCGGCTGGGACGCGGATCCGGCCGGGGCCGCGGGACGCCCGGACCACGGCTCGGCCGTCCTGTCGCCGGGGCCACCGGTGGACGGGCCGTACGGCGAGCCGGTGGGCTCCCGGTACGCGGCGGGCGCGGGCAGTCCGTCGAAGTAGGGATCGTGCCCGAGGCCGGCCGGCGCGGGATCGTCGACGGGCCGCTCCGGCCAGCCGGGGCCGGCGGTCCCGGGGGGATCGAACGGCCCGGCGCCCGTGCCGGGGTGGTCGGGATCGCCGGCGCCCGAGGCCCCGTTCGCCCCGGCCGGGCCGAGGAGACCGGCGCCGGCCGGCGGGCCGGAGCCGTCGGGCGGCGCCGCGGCCGCCGCCGATCCGCCGCCGGAGCGCGCGCGGAGCTTGCGTAGCAGGCGGATCAGCACGGCCAGCATCAGCACGCCGATCGCGCCGATCGTGATCGCCGTGGCGATGGCCCCGTAGACCGTCGAGCGCACCAGCACCCGGGCGGCGGCGTCCGGGCCCAGGGCCTGCCCGTCGACGGTCTCGAGCCGGATGTCCACCGGGAAGGTGCCGGCGCTCTCCGCGTCCACCTCGATCTCGAACTGGTCCTTCTGGAGCGGTTCGAGCACCCTGGTGACCTCGGTGGCCGACACGAGCCGCCCCCGGTCGGTGGACGAGAGCTTCAGGACCACCGTGACATTCCAGTCGGCACCGTTCTCCAGCGTCACCGGGACGCGCCCGCGGCTGCTGGTGAGGTTCACGATCCGGGACGCGACGACCCGGATCTTCGACCGGTAGTCACCGACCTGCCCGTCCGCCTGCTGAGCCAGGGAGAACCCACCGAGGCGGTCGGTTCGCCACCACGCCGACAGTGCCGCGATCAGCGTGTTGCTCATCGGGTCGATCCTGTTTATCCGGCAGTCCAGCCAGAGCAGCTCGGTCATGGTGGTCGGCGGGCAGAAGGCGGCGCTCAGGACGGCCACCTCGCCGCGGATCTGCCCGACCCCTTTGACGTAGTCGACCGGGAGCTCCCGGCTCTGCGCGTCGGCGTTGTAGGTCAGGCCGGCGCGCTGCCTGGTGGCGTCGGGGGACGGCTCCTCGATGCCGACCGGCCTCGAATAGGCACTGTCGAGGTCACGGAGGATCACGTTGAGCCAGCCGGAGGGAGGTGCGAAGTCGCGCGGGAGGGCCAGCACCGCGGCCCGCTCGCTCGACTGCTCGGCAGTGATCATCGCCAGCTCGGCGCGGAACCGGGCGAGGGCCTGCTCCGGGAGCTCCCGGCCGTCGTAGCCGGCGACCGCCTCGGCCAGCCGGTGGTCCGCCGCCAGCACGCGCACCTGGCCGCTGGACGTCGGCAGGGTGACCGCCGCGGACGGGGTGTACCGGACGGACTGCGCCGCGGGCAGCAGCCGGTCGTCGACGATCACCGTGCCGGCGCCGTTGGCGCTGAGCACGTCGACGGTGCGCGGGTCGGCGATGCCCCCGGCGGGGTAGGCGATCGTGCCGCTCCTCGGGGTCTCGAGGCCCAGCAGCCCGGCGATGACGACCTGGCCGGTGTTCACCGAGTACTGCAGCGCGTCGAGCTGGTCGGCGCGGACGAGGGCCGGCAGGTCGGCGTCCCCGTAGGGCAGGGCGATGACCTTGCCGCCCCGCCGCGCGAAATCCTTGATCCGGTCGAGGAAGGCGCCCGCGTCGATGTCCGCGGGGGCGTCCCTTTCCCCGCCGGGTGAGGCGTACTTGTACGGCTTCTCCATGCGCCCCAGCGCCTGCACCAGCGTGGGGTCGACCGCGAGCGTGACCTGGGGCGGCGGTGCTCCGGGAAGGGCGGACTCGAACGGGTCGAGCAGCGCGTCGAGCCGGCCGCCGTCCCGGATCTCGTCCGCCAGGGTGTTGTCGGTGAGCAGGCCGTCCGAGCGCAGCCGGGGCTTGCTGGAGATGGGCAGGACGGTGACGACCGCCGTCCGCGTCGCCGCCTGCGGGGGCGAGACGACCATGAACGTCGTCGTCGACGCCACCGTGGCCCGGGCCCGCCCGCTGATCCGGCCGACGACGCTGATCCGCACCGGCCGCACGCTCACGGCCGACGAGCGGAACATCGGGGTGACGTCCGCCTGTGCCGCGAACTGGCCGGGGGTCGTCGCGGTGGGGCTGATGGTCAGTGGCCCGCTGCCGAGCAGTGAGTAACGGATCTGGGGGGGCGGGCCGCCGCTGGTCAGCTGGGCGAGCTCGCCCCGGGACCGCAGCGGGCCGCCCACCTCGAGGACGACACCGAGGTCGGTCGGCAGCACCGTCCCGCCCACGTCGACCGTGCCGGTCACCCGGAGCTGGGGGACGGCGGCGCTCGGGGTGACGAAGCTGGTGAGGCGGACCTCGATGGGAAGGCCCGTGGTCCCGTTCGTGGTCCCACCGGTGCTTGGTGTGGTCTGTTGAGCACCCGAAGTGCCGCTTGTGCTGGGGTTCGTCCGGGTTATCGGCTGGATGATCGCCGCGCTGTCCGGCGAGATTCCCACAGATGAGGCCGATCCTGTGGACAACTCTGTGGACAGTCCTGTGGAAACTGTGGATGAAGCCTGTGGATTGTGCGAATCGAACGTGGTGCTCGTGCTCGTGGTGCTCGTGGTGACGGGCGCTCGTGCGCCGTCGGGCGGAGCCGCCGCCAGGCCCACCTCGGCCCCGGGCCAGACCAACGCGACGGTCCCGAGCAGCGCCGCGGCCGCCAGCCGGTGCCGGCGGAGCGGGTTACGGCCGGTCACGAGGCGTCGGCGAGGATCGTCGGCACCCCGTCGAGCAGCCGTCGTTCGTCGGCGTACGCGAGCCGTCGCGCCACCTCGGACAGCGGGACCCACGCGACCTCCGCGACCTCGATGTCGTCGTCGGAGAGGTCGCCCGACGTCCGGAGCAGGAGGAAGTGGTGAACGGTCTTGTGCACGCGCGCCTCGCCGGCGACGAACCAGAAGTCGATCGTGCCCAGCGGGCCCAGAACCGCTCCGGTCACACCGGTCTCCTCTGCGACCTCTCGGACGGCGGCCTCCTCCGTGGTCTCATCGCGCTCGACATGACCCTTCGGCAGCGACCACAACAGCCGGCCACGCTTGTCCCTGCGGGCGATCAGCGCCGCGTTCGCGGCGGCCGACGCGGTGTCGAGCACGAGGCCCCCGGCCGAGGTCTCCTCCACCCTGCGCAACGGCCTGCGGCCGGGCGTCCTGGGCGGGGAGGGCATGGACTGATCGTACGAGCACCAGCCGAAACAGCCCCGTTGTGTGTCCCGCTCGTCCGGGAAAATCGCAGCAGAGGCCCGAGTGGGTACTTTCGTCCGTCGTGCGGGGGACCATACGACGATGGTCCCGCGTCGAGGGTGGCCGGACGCCTGCCAGATAGGCACGGCCACCAGCAACGGTCCGCGCGCCCGTAATCTGAACAGGTGGCTGTGATCAGTCTTGACAATCCCCGGGACTCGGCGGAGCAGGTGGTGAGCGACCTGCTCCGCGTGCCCGCGCCCGCCGACGAGCTTGGTCGGATCTTCGCCGACCACGGGCATACCCTCCATCTGGTCGGCGGCTCCGTCCGCGACGCGCTGCTCGGCCGGGCGGGTGACCCGAGCGACACGAACGCGACCGGTGGCACGGGCGGGGGCGCGCCGGACCTCGACTTCACCACGGACGCCCGCCCCGAGCGCGTCCTGGAGATCACCCGGGGCTGGGCCGAGGCGACCTGGGACGCGGGCATCGCGTTCGGCACCGTCGGCCTGGCCCGCCGCGGGGTGCGCTTCGAGGTCACGACCTACCGCAGCGAGTCGTACGACCGGACGTCCCGCAACCCCGCCGTCACCTACGGTGAAGGCCTGCAGGAGGACCTCGTCCGCCGCGACTTCACCGTGAACGCGATGGCGGTCTCCGTCCCCGGGCACGACTTCGTCGACCTCTTCGGCGGGATGGCCGACCTGGCCCGCGGCGTGCTGCGCACCCCCGGCCCCCCGGAGGCGTCCTTCGACGACGACCCGCTGCGCATCCTGCGGGCCGCCCGGTTTGAGGCGGCCCTGGGCCTGACCCCGGTTCCCGAGCTGGTCGCGGCCATGCGCTCCCGGGCGTCCCGCATCTCGATCGTCTCCCCGGAGCGGGTGCGCGACGAGCTGCGCAAGCTGATCGCGAGCCGCGACCCGGTCGCCGGCCTGGAGCGGCTCGTCGAGGTCGGCGTCGCCGACCTGGTGCTCCCCGAGCTGGGCGCCATGCGGATGGAGATCGACGAGCACCACCAGCACAAGGACGTCTACGCGCACACGATGACCGTGCTGCGCCAGGCGATGGCGCTGGAGGACGACGGCCCCGACGAGATCCTGCGCTGGGCCGCGCTGCTGCACGACATCGGCAAGCCGCGCACCCGCCGGCACATCGCCGGCGGTGGGGTTTCCTTCCACCACCACGAGGTCGTGGGGCGGGACATGACACGCCGCCGCCTGGTGGCCCTGCGGTTCCCGAAGGACGTCGTCGACGCCATCTCCTCGCTGGTCTACCTGCATCTGCGCTTCCACGGGTACGGGTCCGGCGAGTGGACGGACGCCGCCGTCCGTCGCTACGTCCACGACGCCGGGCCGCAGCTCTCCCGGCTGCACAAGCTCGTCCGCTCGGACTGCACGACCCGCAACCGGCGCAAGGCGGAGAACCTGGCCCGCGCCTACCGGTCGCTCGAGGAGCGGATCGCCGACCTCGCCGCCCACGAGGAGATCGCGGCGATCCGGCCGGAGCTGTCCGGCGACGACATCATGGCCCTGCTGGGCCTGCCGCCGTCGCGGCTGGTCGGGCAGGCCCGGGCGTACATGCTCGACGTCCGCTTCGAGCGCGGTCTCCTGGGCCGCGAGGCCGCCGAGGCCGAGCTGTTCCGCTGGGCCCGGGAGAACGACATCGTCATCCCCGGCGAAACTCCCACCCCGGACGAGGCCCCCGACGCCTGACGCCAGCCCGGGGTTCGTGCCAGCCCGGGGCTCGCTTCGGCGTCACCGGGCCGGGCCCGGCCCGGTGGCTGAGACCGGGCCCGCAGGTCGGCCTGGGCCCGAGGTCGGCCCCGGGCTCGGGCCCAAGGTCGGGCCGGGGGCGTCGGAGGAGACGGGTGTGTCGGCGCGGGATTCGCCGACGCCGCGGATCACCCGGTCCTCGGGGTGGCGCATGGCGGCCCGGTAGTAGAGGAGGCCCGCCAGGCTGTAGCCGATGCCTGCGGCGATGATGGTCGGCGAGGACCTCCCGTCCTCCGGAACTACCACCGCGGCGACCGCGGCCACGAAGGCCACGTTGAACAGCAGGTCGTAGAGGGAGAACGCCCGCCCCCGGTAGGCGTCGTGGGTCTCCTCCTGCACGATCGTGTCGACGCAGATCTTGCTCGCCTGCGCGGAGAAACCGAGGAGCAACCCGGCGGCGACGTACAGCGGGGAGAGGTACGGCAGCCCCAGGACCACCTCGACGACTCCGCCCGCGCCGAGGACGATCGCGATCCAGGTGGCCTTCGGCATCCGCCGGGTCACCCGGGGGGTGACGACGGCGGCGAGGATCGTCCCCGCGCCGCTCGCCGCGACCACCGCCGCGAGCCCGGCCAGCCCCCCGCCGGGCCCGGTGAAGTGGTTGCGGTACAGCAGTACCGTCATGACGAGCACCAGCCCGTAGGCGGCGCGGGACGTCGTCAGCGCGGCGAGCGCGCGCCGGGCGGGGCCGTGGTTCCACAGGTAGCGGACGCCGTCCACCATGTCGGCGACAACGTGCCGGGCCTGCGACCAGGCACCCTGCCAGGGCATCGTCTCGACCGGGCCGAAGGCGAGGCGGGCGGGGCGTGCCGCGGTGACGGCGGCGACGATGTAGGCGAGGGCCGCCAGGCCCGCCACCAGCGCGACGGCCCGGTCATCGCCGTCGGTGAGGCCGCGCAGCCCGCTGCCGACACCGGCCCCGACCAGGGTGGCGACAGTTCCGGAGGTGACCGACAGGGCGTTGGCCGTCACGAGCCGGTCGACGTTGACGACCATCGGGAGGCCTGCGGACAGCGCTGCCAGGACGAACCTGTTCACGCTCACCGAGGCCAGCGCCGTCGCGTAGAAGTCGGCGCCGGTACGCCCGCCGAGGATCAGGCCGACGAGCACGATCATCAGCAGCGTGCGGACCACAGAGGAGACAACGAGTACCCGCTGGCGGGAGACCCGGTCCAGCACGATGCCGGCGAACGGCCCGATGACGCTGAACGGCAGCACGACCACGGCGAGAGACGCGGCCAGTGCCCCGGCGGACGTCGCGCGCTCCGGGGAGAACAGCACATAGCTGACGAGGCTCGCCTGGAACACGCCGTCGGCGGCCTGTGACGTCAGGCGGCACGCGTAGAGCTGCCGGAACGCGCGACCGCCGAGCAGCGCGCGCAGGTTGCCGGTCCAGGCCACGACGGCCAGCCTACGGAGCCGGCGGACGCCCCGGGTCGCCGGGCGGCATGACGGATCACTCTGCGAGCACAGCGGACGGCGACGATCCCTATGGCCGGACGGCACGCGAACAGCGATGTGACGTCGAATCAATGCAGAGACTTCGGTTGTCCCATCCGGCGCAGACCTCGACACGTTTGGTTACGGTCGCGGTCCAGACTTCGGTTGTTCCGGGAGGTCCCGGTCTGATGCCTGGTGCCCGCCACCGCCACCGCCGTTCGGGCCCCTCGTTACGGGGGGTCGCGGCGGTGGCTGCGGTACCCCTCATGGTCGGTGCCCTGACCTGCGGATGGCTCGTCCTGCGCGGAGGGGCCGGCCCCGTTCGCTGCGATCGCACGATCGCCCTCGGGGTCACCACCTCGCCGAGCCTGGCCACGGCGTTGAGCGCGGCCGCCGCGGCCTACGGCAGCGGGAAGCCGACGGTGTCCGGGTACTGCGTGTCCGTCCGGGTGGACACGGCGGGCGGCGGCCAGGTCGCCTCCTACATGAGAGGCGGCTGGACGGACCCGACGGCCGGTCCGATCCCGGACGTCTGGGTGCCGGACTCCACGGACTGGCTCACGCTGGCGCGGACCACCGAGCCGGCCAACCGGCTGCTGGTGGACACCGGCACCGTTATCGCCACCTCACCGGTCGTCATCGCGATGCCCCGCCCGATGGCCGAGGTGTTCGGCTGGCCGCGCCGCGAGCTCTCCTGGGCCGACCTGCGCAAGCTCGGTGGCGACGAGGGCTACTGGGGGTCACGGGGACGGTCGGCCTGGGGCGGTTTCACCGTCGGGCTGCCCGACCCCCGGGTGTCGACTGCCGGGATGACCGCGCTGGCCGACGCCGTGGCCGCCGCGCTGAAGACCCCGGTCGAGCGGCTCACCGAGGACATGTTCACCGACGGCCTCGAGGCCAAGGGTGCCCTCCTGGATCTGGAGCGCTCGTCGGCGCTGGTAGCCGCCTCCGACACCGACCTGCTCACGGCCGTCCGCGCGGCGGACCTCGAGGACCCCACGGCGACCCGGCTCACCGCGTTCCCGCTTCAGGAGAGTCTCGTATACCAGTACAACCGCCGGGTGGGCATCGGCGCCGCGCTGCCGGACGGCCGCGGACCGGAGCTGGCCGCCTTCTACCCGCGGGACGGCACCGAGCTCGACGAGATCCGGTACACCGTGCTGAGCCGGGCGTCGGACGACCCGGTGAAGGCCGAGGTGGCGCGGGACTTCCTGCGGACGCTGACGTCCGGGCCGGGGCGGGTCGCCCTGCTCGGGAACGGCCTGCGCCCCCCGGACGGCATCGCCGACTCGTTCACCGCCCGGACGGGGCTCACCCCGCGGCCGCGGATGACGCCCGAACGCACCCTGGACGCGACGGTGCTGACCGCGCTCCAGGGGAGCTTCGCAGGCGTCCATCAGCGCGGGAACACCCTCGCCGTGCTGGACACCTCGGGCTCCATGAACGAGGAGGTGCCGGGCAGTGCGGGCCGTAGCCGGCTGTCGGTGGCGCTCGACGCGGCGAAGTCCGCCATCCCGCTGTTCGCCGAAGACAGCAATCTCGGGCTGTGGCAGTTCTCCACCCGGCTGCGCGGCGACCAGGACTGGGAGGAGCTCGTGCCGCTCGGGCCGATGGGCGAGCGGCTGGGCGCCGGCACGCGCTCGCAGGTGGTGATGGACGCGGTGAACCGGATCGAGCCGCGCGGCGACACCGGGCTCTACGACACGGCCCTCGCAGCGTTCCGCTACATGAACCAGCACTACGTGCCGGGCCGGCCCAACCAGGTCGTGCTGCTGACCGACGGGAAGAACTCCGATCCCGGCAGCATCGCGCTCGACGAGCTGGTGCGGATCCTGCGCCGGGAGTACTCGCCCCAGCGGCCCGTCCAGGTGATCACGATCGGCTACGGCGCCGACACGGATCTCGCCGCGCTGTCGCGGATCTCGGCCGCGACCGGAGCCGAGACGTATCCCGCGCTGGACCCGAACACCATCTTCGAGGTCCTCGTCGACGCGCTGACCGAGGTTCCCGGCTGACCCGCGCATGCCCGTAGCCCGGTCGTCCCCCTCCGGACGACCGGGCTACCTGGCAGATCGTGGGTGCCGCTGGTGGTGCTGGTGCCGCTGGTGGTGCGGAGGTCAGCCCTCGTCGCGGATGAACGCCTCGACCTTGTCGCGGGCCTCGTTGTCGCGGTACTGCTCCGGCGGCGACTTCATGAAGTACGACGACGCGGAGAGGATCGGCCCGCCGACGCCGCGGTCCAGCGCGATCTTCGCGCAGCGGACGGCGTCGATGACCACACCGGCGCTGTTGGGGGAGTCCCAGACCTCGAGCTTGTACTCCAGGTTCAGCGGGACGTCACCGAACGCGCGGCCCTCGAGCCGGACGTAGGCCCACTTGCGGTCGTCGAGCCAGGCGACGTAGTCGGACGGGCCGATGTGCACGTTGTCCTTGCCCAGGTCGTGGGAGACCTGGGAGGTGACGGCCTGGGTCTTGGAGATCTTCTTCGACTCCAGCCGATCCCGCTCGAGCATGTTCTTGAAGTCCATGTTGCCGCCGACGTTGAGCTGCATCGTGCGGTCGAGGACGACGCCGCGGTCCTCGAACAGCTTCGCCATGACCCGGTGGGTGATGGTGGCGCCGACCTGCGACTTGATGTCGTCGCCGACGATCGGCACGCCCGCCGCGCGGAACTTCTCGGCCCACTCGGGGACACCGGCGATGAAGACCGGCAGGCAGTTGATGAACCCGACGCCCGCGTCGATGGCGCACTGGGCGTAGAACTTCGCGGCGTCCTCGGACCCGACCGGCAGGTAGCAGACGAGCACGTCGGCGCGGGTCTCACGCAGGGTGGCGACGACGTCGACCGGGGTCTCGTCCGACTCGTCGATCGTCTCGCGGTAGTAGCGGCCGAGGCCGTCGAGGGTGTGCCCGCGGGCCACGGTCACGCCCAGCGGCGGGACGTCCGCGATCTTGATGGTGTTGTTCTCGCTGGCCACGATGGCCTCGGAGAGGTCACGGCCCACCTTCTTCGCGTCCACGTCGAACGCCGCGACGAAGGTCAGGTCGGAGACATGATAGTCACCGAGCGTGACGTGCATCAGGCCTGGGACCTGGGCCGCGGGGTCGGCGTCGCGGTAGTACTCGACCCCTTGGACGAGAGATGCGGCGCAGTTGCCCACGCCCACGATGGCGACACGTACCGAACCCATGACGGATGCGCTCCTTAAGCTGGTGGGGGATGCTGGTGTTTCCCGCGAGGAGCGGGATCGGCCGGTGCTGACCGGGACACCGGCTTGGTGCCGACGCCACGCGGTACCGCCGCCGGGTGGGCGTGTGCCGCCCCGCCGCCGGTCCGCCCGGTCGCCTGCTAGCTGTCGGGGGACGGAACGGCGCCGCCGGAGCCCTCGTCACCGTGCTCCGGGCCGCCCACCGCCTCGTCCCGTCCCGCGTCAGCTGTGGACGAACCTGTGGACAACTCTGTGGATGATGTGGACAACACCTCGCGCGTCGAGACCCCGCGTGTCGAGCCGGGCGCCTGTGCCCGTTCGGTCTCGATCAGCTCGCTGAGCCACCTGACCTCGCGCTCGACCGACTCGAGGCCGTGCTTTTGCAGCTCGAGGGTGTAGGAGTCCAGCCGCTTCTGAGTGCGGGACAACGCCGAGCGCACCTTCTCCCCACGCTCCTCGAGCCGGCCGCGCCGCCCCTCGAGGATCCGCAGCCGCACCGCCGCGTCGGTCTTGGAGAAGAAGGCGAAGCGGACGCCGAACATCTCGTCCTCCCAGGAGGACGGCCCACCTTCGCCCAGCAGTTCCGCGAGCTTTTCCTTGCCCTCGCCAGTGAGGGTGTAGACGACCCGGCTGCGGCCACCGAGGCGGCCGGCCGCGCCGACGTCGTCCGCCGTCACGTACCCCGAGGCCTGCAGGCGGCGCAGGCACGGGTACAGCGACCCGTAGCTGAAGCGGTGGAAGGAGCCGAGAACGGCGGAGAGCCGCTTGCGCAGCTCATAGCCGTGCATCGGGCTCTCCGACAGGAGCGCGAGCACCGCCAGCTCCAACATGCGCGCTCTCCTCTCGCACCGGGCCGCCTCCCGCCGCCGCCGGACGGCCGGGTGTATCGGCGGACTGTATCGCTTGGTTCTCTCGCCCCGACATATCGAGGCGATACATCGAGGATAGACGCGCCGGTACTACTACGGCAACTAGGGATGGCCGACCGGCGACCGGTTGATGACGGACGGGCGTGGACAACCGCGCGCGGACAGCCGGGCCGGCGCGTGCGGACGAGGTACCGGGGCGGTGATCCGGCGTGCCTACACGTCGCTTCGACGGGCCGGAGCGGCGGCCGGACCGGTCGGCGGGACGCGCTGGCGTGGCCGTCGAACCGGCAGGCGGAACGGGTTGGCAGGAGCCGGGAACCGTCCACTGGTGCACCGGCTTTCACCAGTACGAACGGCCCAATCGGCTTGTCACCTTCTGTCGGTACCGTCTGCCCGGGACGCGGCGTCGGCGTACCGTGGATGCCATGCGTCCACGGTCGGTCATCGACTACGCGCTCGCCCGCCGGGCGACGCTGGGCGACCTGTTCGCGGGGCGGATCTCCTCGCTGGACGTGTGCGATGCGCACCCTTATCTGATCCGTGCGGCGAAGTACCACGGAGAGCCCACGAAGAAGCGGTGCCCGGTCTGTCGCGGGGCCGATCCGCTGATCAACGTCACCTATACCTACGGTGACGAGCTCGGCCCGAGCTCCGGCCGGGTCCGGGCCACCAAGGAGCTTCCCGGGCTGGCCTCCCGGTACAGCGAGCTGAATGTGTACGTCGTCGAGGTGTGCCCGCCCTGCGGCTGGAACCACCTGATCACGTCCTATGTGATCGGTACCGGCGAGCCGCCGGCGAAGAAGCAGCCGCGCCGCCGCGCCGCCGACACCTAGGCCCGGTCGGGGCGGTCCGGCGGCGTTCGGCGAGGGGTACGGGTAACCCGGCCGAATACCCGGTGTGAGCGGCGAGTCCTCCTCGGCCTTTCTGTCCGCGCCCTGTTGGCACAGCGCCGGGCCGTGGTGTGCCGAGAGTGCGCGCCATCCCCACTTCAGTGCCCTGCCGCAAGGGCCCCGATCTGGCGTGAGATTCTGGTCTGCCATGTGGGCTTCCACGTGGGTGCGGCCGCCTTCGGCGTGCTGTACCGGAATCTGGGGGCGCTGGCCGGACTATGGCATCGGCACGGTGACCGGGGGGATTCACGGCAACGGACGGGGTAGTGGGTGAGTACTCCCTATGACCAGGGCGCGCGGACGGTAGGACCTCGTGCCGGCGACGGGCGGGTTCCGCCCGGCCGCGCCGTGCCCGGTCCGGGCGGCGGGAGGCCGGCCCCAGATGGCCGGCCGGCCGGAGCGGGTTCGCCCGGTGGGCCGCTCGCCGGCAGTGGCGCGGCCGGTGGGAGCACCGCCCCCGACCAGGACGCCGGCGGCTGGACCCCGGACCGCGGCGCCGCCGCGCGCCGCCGCGCGGCCACGACCCGCTCCGACGCGGACGGTGCGTCCGGTACGACCGGCCGCCGGGCGGCTGATCGGGGCGCCGGGCGTCCGCCGGGCCCGCGAGGTGCTTCCGGCGGTACGAGCGGTACCAGCGGTATGGGTGGTACCGGCGGCGCTGATCGGTCCGGGCCCGCCGAGACGGGGCGGTCCGCCGCGGGCGGCCCGGCCACCGGGCGAACCGGGGCCGGCCGGGCAGCCGGCGTCTCCGACCGCACCGGTTCGGGCCGGGGCGCACCCGAGCGCGGTGTCCCGGATCGCGGTGTCCCGGACCGTGGTCTCTCCGATCGTGGTTCCGCGGGGCGCGAGGCCTCGGGCCGTGGCGGCTCCGATCGCGGTGTCTCCGATCTCGGTGCCGCCAGCCGCGGTGTCTCCGATCGTGGTGCCGCCAGCCGTGGTGGCTCCGATCGTGGTGGCTCGGGCCGTCCCGGCGCCGGGCCCGTGGAGCCGGGCCGCACCGGATCCGACCGCCTTCCCGCCACCCGCGGTGACTCGGCCCGCATTGACGCTGCCCGCGGTGAGGCGACCCGCGGGGACTCCACCCGCGGCGCCACCCGCGGTGATTCAGCCGGCGGTGGCTTCCCACGCGGCGATGCCCGGGGCGACGCCCGGGGTGAGCTCGCTCGCGGCGACTCCGGCCGGGGTGCCGTCGGCCCCGGCCGCGGTGCCCCGGGCCAGCGCGAACCCGGGCGTGGCGAGCCTCGGCCCGGTGGCCCGGAGGGCCGTGGCCGGGCCGCGGCCCCGGACGCCGACCCGGCGGCCACCCGGACCCAGCGGCGGGCGGGCGGGCGCCCGCCCCGTCCCGTGGCGGGCCGGGCGGCCGCTGACCGGGCCGCGGCCCGGTCAGCGGCCGGAGTCGGCGCCGCCGAGGCGACCGGCCGGGACGGCCGGCTGACCGGCGCCACCACCCGGCTGCGGGCGTACCGCCCGGGCGGCGGGCGCGGGGCCGGGCCGGAGGAGCCCGCCGGCCGCACGAACGCCCTGTACGACACGGTCGACCAGGCTGCGCTGCGCCGCGTCGACGTACGCGAGCGCACCGCCGACGCGACCGTCTACCACAAGGTGGCGCCCGGCGACGGGCTCGACTCCTTCGGTGACGGGGACCGCACGGGCCTGCTCGACCGCACCGGCGGCGCGTCGCGCTCGGCCGGTACCCGGCTGGACGCGCTGGAGGGCGGCCGGCCCGGTGCAGGCCGGCCCGGTGCAGGCCGCACCGGTGCAGGCCGCCGGCCGGGTGGGCCGACCCGGCCAAGTGACCGGGAGCGGGGCAGGCGGCCCGGCGCGGGCGAGACCTCCGCAGCGCATGCGACCGGCGGTCGCGCGGGCGGCCGGGGCCGCGTCCGGCCGAACGCGGGCAAGCGTGGCCCCAGATGGTGGCGGAACCGGCCGCGATGGCTGCGCCGCCTGGTGCTCATCGGGATGACGTCCGGCGCGTTTCTGTTCGTCGCGGGCATCGCGGTGATCTACGCGGCGACCCGGGTGCCGCTGCCCGACGAGGTGAAGACCGACCAGACGTCGATCATCTCGTGGGCCGGCGCGGACGGAAAGCCCGGCGGCGAGCTCGCCCGAATCGGCGACGTGAACCGCACGGACGTCCCGCTCTCGCAGGTGTCGAAGGACGTCCAGCACGCCGTGCTGGCCGCCGAGAACGAGAACTTCTACAACGAGCCGGGTATCTCCCCGCGCGGTATCGCGCGGGCGCTGTGGGTGAACCTCAGCGGTGGTGAGATCGCCCAGGGTGGATCGACCATCACCCAGCAGTACGCGAAGAACGCCTATCTCACCCAGGAACGCACGTTCACCCGGAAGATGCGGGAGATCGTGCTCGCCATCAAGCTCGACCAGAAGTACTCCAAGGACCAGATCCTGGAGTTCTACCTGAACACGATCTATTTCGGGCGCCAGTCGTACGGCATCGAGGCGGCGGCGAAGACCTACTTCGGCAAGCCGGCCGCGGAGCTGACGGCGGGTGAGGGCGCGGTCATCGGGGGGCTCATCAGATCCCCGAACTATCTGGACCCGTTGGAGCATCCGGGGCCGGCCGAGGCCCGCTGGAAGGACGTCGTGGCGACGATGGTCGCCAAGGGCTGGGCGCCGGCGTCGCTGGCGACCGAGAAACCGCCGACGGTGCTGCCCTGGAACCAGAACACCAACAACTCCTCGGACCAGGTCCAGTACATCAAGCTCCAGGTCAAGAAGGAGCTGGACGCCGCCGGCATCACCGAGGACCAGATCAACCGCGGTGGGCTGCGTATCACCACGACCCTCGACCTGAACCGGCAGACCGCTGCCTTCCAGGCGGTGACCAGCCAGATCTCGGACGCGTATGCGGCCGTACCCGACCTGCGCACGGGGCTGGTGGCGATAAAACCGGGAACCGGTGAGGTGCTCGCCTGGTATGGGGGCTCCCTGTACGGCAAGGGCACGAACGGCCAGGAGCAGTACTTGGACAACGTCTCTGGCGCGGCGGTGCCACCCGGGTCGACGTTCAAGACGATCACCCTGGTAGCCGCGCTGGAGAACAACATCAGTCTCCGGTCGACGTACGAGGCTCCGTCACAGATCACCCTGGAAGGCGGCTACGTGGTCAACAACGACGAGAGCGAACCCGGCCACCTGGGCTGGCCCGACCTCGTCGAGGCGACCGCGGAGTCGATCAACACCGTGTACGTTCCGCTGGGCAACGACATCGGCGTCAACAAGATCATCCAGACGGCCCGCGACATGGGCGTTGACGCCGATCTCGACGACGTCGCCGGTGTCACCCTCGGCCAGGACAGCGTGACCGCGCTCGACATGGTCGAGGTCTACGGCACGCTGGCCAGCGGTGGCTACCGGGCCACCCCGCACATCGTCGCCAAGGTCGAGGACAACTCGGGCCGCATCATCATGGACGGCGCGACCATCAACGGGAAGCCAGTTGTCGACAAGGAGCCGACCGTTCCGCCGTCCGTGGCGCGGGACGCGACCTTCGCGCTGGAGAGCGTGATCGACCACGGCACCGGCAAGAGCGCCCGGCTGGCGAACAACCGGCCGGCGGCGGGGAAGACGGGCACCACCGACGACTTCCGGTCCGCCTGGTTCTGCGGGTACACACCGGAGATCTCCTCCTGCGTGAACATGTTCCGTGGCAAGGGTGAGGTGGCCGACCAGCTCCGGGGCATCCCCGGCGCCGAGCGGGGTGTGTACGGAGGCACCTACCCGGCGCAGATCTGGAAGGCCTTCATGGACGCGGCGCTGCAGGGCATCGCGCCGAAGCCGTTCGACCCCCCCGCCTACGGCGGCATCGTCACCCAGCGCAGCCCCGCGCCGGCGCCGACCCCGTCCGACCTGCCCACGCAGCCGCCGGTCGCGGGGACCGACGACTGGGACATCTTCGGCGACGACCAGAACGACAACGGCCAGAACGACGGCGGGCAGGCCGGCCAGACGGGTCAGACCGGTCAGACGGGGCAGCAGCCACGTCCGAGACAGACCCGTCCACCCACCGGCGGCGGCGGCGGGATCGTGGTCAATCCGTTCAACAACTGAGCGAGCCGAGAACTGAGCAGCGCCGCGGGTGCCCCTGGCACCCGCGGCGCTGTGTCGTCGGGAGGCCTCGTCACCGCGTGTACCAGAATGGCCGGCATGGCCACGACACCGGCGTCGCCCAACCGGACCAGCCCGGCGCGCACCGACCCGGTGGTCGCGGGCGCAAGTGAGCTCATCGGGGGCCCACCCGGGCGGCACGCCCTGCTCGGCGCGAGCCGGAGCTGGTGGACGCCGCTGCGCGTGCTGATGCTCCTGGTGACGCTGACCTGCGTGCTCGGCTACGCGCAGAAGTCCGGCTGCCGCGACACCCGCAACTGGACGGACGAGTACCAGTACACCCGGATGTGCTACTCCGACGTGGTGGCCCTCTACAGCCAGGAGGGCCTGGTCGACGGCAAGCTCCCCTACCTGGACTACCCGACCGAGTACCCGCCGGTGATCGGCGGCGCGATGCAGCTGGTCTCCTCACTTGCCGGCCTCGGCTCGGCCCCGGCCGCGGTGTTCCGCACCGACGAGGCGGGCGCCCAGGTCTTCGACCACTACTCGATGGACTCCCGCTCGGCGCTGTTCTACGACCTCACCGCGCTGCTGTTCCTGGTGGCGGCCTGCGTGGCGGTCTTCTGCACGGCGCTGACCATGGCGCCGTCCCGGATCTGGGACGCGGCGCTGCTGGCCCTGGCGCCGACGCTCGCGCTGCACCTGCTGACCAACTGGGATGTCCTCGCCGTGGCCTTCGCGGCCGGTGGGCTGCTGGCCTGGTCGCGGCGTGCCCCACGGCTGGCCGGCATCCTGTTCGGGCTGGGCGTGGTCACCAAGCTCTACCCGGCGCTGTTCCTGCTGGGGCTCGCGGTGCTCTGCCTGCGGACCGGCCGGATGCGGGAATGGGCACGCACCGCCGTCTACGCGGTGGGCGCCGCGGTCGCCGTGATGCTGCCCGTCTGGCTCACCGCCGGCTACTTCGACGGCACGACGAAGGTCAGCGACGGCATCTGGTCCACCTTCTGGGGCGGCGGCGACTGGGTCGCGCTGCTCGACGGCAAGCAGGCCGGCGGGCACAACGGCCTGCAACGCTTCTTCGAGCTCAACTCCGAGCGCGGCGCCGACTGGGACTCCCTCGCCTTCGCGACGACCTGGCTGGCCGGCAAGTACGACACCGGCTGGTTCGAGCCCCTGCACCTGGTCGTCCTCGCCATCGGGCTGACCGCCGCCGGCGCGGCCGCCGCGCTGGCGGTGCGGCGCTGGCCGTGGCTGCGCGCGCAGGTCATCGGCACCGCCGTCGCGTGCTGGCTGGTCCTGGCCGTGGCCACGCCGCTGGTCCTCGGTGCCGTGCGCGACCACGGCATCCCGGTCGGGACGCTGAACGTCCTGACCGCGGTCGGCCTCGTCCTGGCCGTGGTGGGCATCCTGGCGCTCGCCCTGCTGGCGCCGCGCCGACCACGGGTGCCCCAGGTGGTGCTCCTCCTGGTGATCGCCTTCCTGGTGACCAACAAGGTCTTCTCGCCGCAGTACACGATCTGGCTGCTGCCGCTGATGGCCCTGGCCCGGCCGCACTGGCGGCTGTTCCTGGTCTGGCAGGCCTGCGAGATCTGGGTGCTGTTCACCCGGTTCATGCACTTCATCTACAACGACACCTCCGGCGCCGACGGGATCGACCGGGGCTGGTTCGTCGGCGCCGTGGTGCTCCGTGACCTGATGCTCTGTGTGATCGCGGCCTTCGTGGTGCGCGAGATCCTCCGCCCCGAGCTGGACGTCGTCCGCGACGGCGGCATGGACGACCCGGCCGGCGGGATCCTCGACGGCGCCCCCGACGTGCGCGGCGGGCGCCTGGGCCTGCGGCTGCCGTCCCGGCCCTGGGGCCGCGCGGTGCCCGCCTCGGCACCGTTGTCCGGCACCGAGGCAGGCGCCGATCAGGACGAGCTTTCGTGGCCGGAGGGTCTCGCGGGCCCGGTGGGTGACGAGCCGCGCGTCGCGGCGCCGGAGGCGTCAACCGCACCCCACTCCCCGCGGCCCGTCGACAGGCGGGAGCAGGGATGACGGCGGACGCTCCGGCCGAGTCGCACGCCGGGCGTCCCGTCGAGTCGGCCGGACACGCCGCTCCCGGTGGCAGCGATCCGGTGCGGCGGGTCTGGACCCGGCTGCCTGACGCCGTGCAGGCCTCGCTCCCGGTGTGGTTCGCCAGCCGGGTGGCGGTGATGATCGCGTCGTTGGCGGGGGCACGCGCCCTCTCGGACGGCCCGGCCGGCGACGCGCCCGGCCTCACCACACTCTGGGACCGCTGGGACGTCGGCCTGTTCACCAAGGTGGCCCGCTACGGCTACCTCTCGCCGTCCTACGCCGACCGGACGGAGGTCGACTTCCCAGGGCTGCCGCTGGCCATCCGCCTCGTCCACGTGGTCGTCCCGGACTGGATCGCCGCCGGACTGGTGGTCTCGTTCCTCGCCGGCACGCTCGCCGCCGCCGCGTTGTGGCGGCTGGCCGCCGACGAGGTCGGGCGGGAGGACGCGCGGTTCGCGGTCGTCGCGCTCGTCTGTTTTCCGTACGCGGTCTTCCTGTTCGCCGCGTACTCCGAAGGTGTCTTCCTGGGCTTCGCGGTGGCCTCCTGGCTCGCCGCGCGGCGTGACCGGTGGCTGCTCGCCGGCCTGCTGGGCGCCGGCGCCGCCTCGGCGCGGGTGACCGGTATCCCGTTCTGCGCCGCCCTGGTCGTGCAGTACGTGCTCGTGCGCCGCGCCGCGGGCCGCCCGCTCTTCGCCCCGCCGGCGCTGGCGCTCGCCCTGCCACCGCTGCCGATCATCGGGTACGTCCTCTACCTGCGCGCCCGGACCGGGCGGTGGGACACCTACACCGAGGCGATGCGCGCCGGCTGGAACCGCGGCGTCGACTGGCCGTGGCGGGGGTGGTCGCGGACGTGGGAGTCCGCGTTCGACGGGAGCGGGGCCTCGACGTTCGTCTGGTTCTGGCGCGGGGAGCTGCTCGCCGTCGTGATCGGCGTGCTGCTGACGGGCGTGCTGCTGTGGAGCAGGCGTTGGGGCGAGGCGACCTTCGTCGGCCTGATGACCGTCCTGATGAGCTTCTCGAACTACTACGCCTCGGGGATCCGCGGGATCCTGGTCGCCTTCCCGCTGTACCTGCTGCTGGCGCGGGTGGCCGCGCGCCGGCCGTGGGTCCGCGGCGCCTACGTCTGGCTCTGCGCACCGATCATGGTGGTCTTCGTCGTGGCCTTCACCCAGGGGAAATGGGTCGACTGACCTCGGGCGACCGCTCGCCGGGTGACCCCCTGCCGGGCGCCCATCCGACCACTCACCGCGAGCCGCCGGGACCGGCCGGCGACCCGCCGCGGCCCATCGGACGGCGGCGACACGACCATCGGGATCGGATGTCGGTCCGGGCGACCGGCGGATGCGCGAGGATAGGACGGTGGCGGCAGACGACGTACGGGTGGACGGGCCGGGGCCCTCGTCGCGGCAGCCGCCGGGCGTGACGGCGTCCGCCGCCGTGGCGGGCCTGCTGGCACTGGTGTTCCTCGCCCTCGCCCTCGCCGTGCCCGATCCGTCCCGGCACGCCCACGGGCTGCTGGTGGTCGTCGACCTGGTGGCTGTGGCCGGGGTCGGTGCGGTGTGGATCCGGGTGGTCCGCCTGGTCGGCCTCTCCGTGGACCGTCGCCGGGTCGAGTAATCTCGTCCAGACACACCGTGTGCCGACGTTTCAGCTCGCCCGTGGGGCGAACATCCGGCACCCGGTCCCTCCTGCCACGGATGATCCGTGGCCGCTAGAGTCCACAGGAGGTGGGTTCAGCCTTGCCACGCCACTATGAACTGATGGTGATCCTCGATTCCGAGCTCGAGGAGCGCACGGTCGCACCCTCGCTCGACCAGTACCTCAACGTCGTCCGTCAGGGCGGCGGAGTGGTCGAGAAGGTCGACGTGTGGGGCCGCCGCCGGCTCTCCTACGAGATCGCCAAGAGCTTCGAGGGCATCTACGCCGTCATCGACCTGCACACGGAGCCGGCCGTCGTCGCCGAGCTGGACCGCCAGCTCGTCCTCAACGAGTCCGTGATCCGTACCAAGGTGATCCGGCTGCCCGAGCCCAAGGCGCCACGGCCGAACCGCCGGGCGGCGGCGTGACGTGCTCTGCCCGGCCGGCGCTGCGCGCGCTGACGCGGGCCCCTCGACCGGAGGAGCGTGATCATGGCCGGTGAGACGGTGATCACGGTCGTCGGCAATCTGACGAACGACCCCGAACTGCGTTTCACGCCGAACGGCGCCGCGGTCGCGAGCTTCACGGTCGCGTCCACCCCGCGCACGCTCGACCGCGGAACGAACGAGTGGAAGGACGGCGAGGCGCTCTTTCTTCGCTGTTCCATCTGGCGGCAGGCTGCCGAGCACGTCGCCGAGTCCCTCACCAAGGGTGCGCGCGTCATCATTCAGGGGCGTCTCAAGCAGCGCTCCTTCGAGACCCGCGAGGGTGAGAAGCGGACGGTGATTGAACTGGACGTCGACGAGATCGGTCCTTCGCTGCGTTACGCGACCACGAAGGTCACCAAGGCGGCCCGCGGTGGCGGCTTCGGTGGTGGCCAGGGTGGCGGCGGCTTCGGCGGCGGCCAGGGTGGCCCCGGCGGCCCGAGCGGGCCTGGTGGCCCCGGTGGCCAGCCCGGCGGCGGCTACAACGGCGGATCCCCACAAGGCGGTGGCTCCGGCTATGCCGGCGGCGCCGTCGACGACCCGTGGTCACAGCCCGCGGGTGGTTACTCCGACGAGCCGCCGTTCTGAGCGGCCGGGTGTCATCTTCGCGCGACCGGAACTCGGGCGCAAAACGAGGTAGGAGCTCATCCATGGCCAAGGCGGCCGTGCGCAAGCCCAAGAAGAAGGTTTGCGTCTTCTGCAAGGACAAGGTCCACTACATCGACTACAAGGACACTTCCCTGCTCCGGAAGTTCATCTCCGACCGGGGGAAGATCCGCGCCCGCCGGGTGACCGGCAACTGCAGCCAGCACCAGCGTGACGTCGCGACCGCGGTGAAGAACAGCCGCGAGATGGCGCTGCTGCCGTACACCTCGACGGCCCGCTGAGGAGGATGACGATGAAGCTCGTCCTCACCCAGGAGGTCCCGGGGCTCGGCAGCCCGGGGGACATCGTCGACGTGGCCGACGGCTACGGCCGGAACTACCTGGTGCCGCGCCGGTACGCGATTCTCGCGACCCGCGGCGCCGAGCGTCAGGTCGCCCAGATCAAGCGGGCGCGTGACGCCCGGGCGGTCCGCGACCTCGACCACGCCAAGGAGATCGCCGGCCAGCTCTCCGGCCTGTCCGTCCGGCTGGTCAGCCGCGCGGGCAAGGAGGGCCGGCTGTTCGGCTCGGTCACGGCCGCCGACGTGGTGTCCGCGGTGACCGACGCCGGAGGCCCCGCGCTGGACCGGCGCCGGGTCGAGCTGAGTACCCCGATCAAGTCGCTCGGCTCGCACACCGTCGCCGTGCACCTGCACCCCGAGGTCAGCGCGAAGCTGACCGTCCAGGTCACCTCGGCCTGACTGCGGACGCAGGCCAGGGTCGCGCCGTTCGTGGCGCCACCCTGGCCTGCTCTTGTTGGCAGCGCTCGGGATCCGGGACCGAAGGTCCGAGAGCTGGGATCTTGGGATCCAGCTCTGAGATGTCGGGACTTGGGAACCCGGGTCCGAGGGATCGGGACCCGTTCTGGAGCAGGTCTCACAGACCTCACCCCCGCTGACGCCGGTTCCAGCACGACCGTGGCGGCTGAGTGAGTCCATGGACACGCTCATTCGCCACGCATCAGCCGGTGGCTTCCTGGCCGCTCGGAGCCCGGTGCTCCGGGGTTCGGCGGCTTGGCGCCCGGTGACTTACTCGGATGACGCGACCACATCCAGATCACGTCTGTTTCCGCACGTGAACGGGTGGTGACGCTGCGGCTCGGGCAAAATGATCGTGGGCATGTCGCGGGGAGATCAGATCCCCGGGCGATATAGCTCAAAATGATTAGTCAGACCGCGATCTCGGGGTTGCGTCAAAGATTTTTTTGTCCACAGGTGTCGTATCCCTGTAGTCCTTCTGGCGCTGCGGTTCCGGGCGCTCGCGGCGCCGTCATCCACAACGTCGCCGCCGCTCGTCCCGAGGCGTTCCCCAGAATCCCCCTCGTTACCAACAGGTTGTCCACAGGTGGGTGTGGATAACTTTTTGGAGCCTCCCCGTGGGGACCTCTACTGTCGAGCCCTCCACACTGGCCATGTATCCGTGGGAACGGGATAGTCCAGACGGGTGAGGTGGGCGTGATCTTCGGATCGGTGGGCGGGCGGTCGAGTTGACACCCTCCAAACTGTGGTCGAACATATGTTCGATAGTGTCGGTGGGATCGGGTTCGATGAAATCGGGGCCTGTGGGATCGGGGCCTGTGGGATCGGGTCGGGAGCTTCCGGCGCACGGCGCTGCTCCGATCGCCCGGTCGCGGCGGTGCGCAGGTGGGCCGGTCGACATCCGGGAGGGGGAGGCTTGAGCGTCGCCGACATCGCGCGCGGGCCTGGATCCGCGGTCGAGTTCGATCGCACCCCGCCCCACGATCTTCCTGCGGAGCAGAGCGTGCTGGGCGGCATGCTGCTCTCGAAGGACGCGATCGCGGACGTCGTCGAGGTCCTCCGTGCGAGCGACTTCTACCGGCCGGCGCACGCCACCGTCTACACCACGATCGGCGACCTCTACGGCCGTGGGGAGCCGGCCGACGTCATCAGCGTCGCGGCCGAGCTGGGCCGGCAGAACCTGCTGGAGCGGGTCGGCGGGCCGGCCTACATGCACACGCTGATCTCCAGCGTCCCGACCGCGGCGAACGCCGGCTACTACGCGCGCATCGTCGCGGAGAAGGCCGTGCTGCGCCGGCTGGCCGAGGCCGGCACGCGCATCGTGCAGCTCGCCTACGGCCCGGCGCCCGACGTCACCGATGTCGTCGACCGGGCCCAGGCGGCCGTCTACGAGGTGACCGAGCGGCGCACGAACGATGACTACACCCCGCTCGGCGAGTTGCTGAACCCGGCGCTGGAGGAGATCGAGGCGATCCAGGCCCACGACGGCGCCCTGACCGGGGTGCCGACGGGGTTCACCGACCTCGACGAGCTCACCAACGGCCTGCACGGCGGCCAGCTGTGGATCGTCGCGGCCCGGCCCGCGGTCGGCAAGTCGACCCTGGGCCTGGATTTCGCCCGCGCCGCGTCGATCAAGAACGGGATGACCTCGGTCGTCTTCTCGCTGGAGATGAGCCGCATGGAGATCACCATGCGGCTGCTCTCCGCCGAGGCCCGGGTGTCGCTGCAGAACATCCGCACCGGCCGGCTGACCGACGACGACTGGGGTCGGCTGGCCCGGCGGATGGGGGAGGTCGCCGAGGCACCGCTGTACATCGACGACAGCCCGCACCTGACGATGATGGAGATCCGGGCGAAGGCGCGGCGGCTCAAGCAGCGCAACGACCTGCGGCTGGTCATCCTCGACTACCTGCAGCTGATGTCCTCGCCGAAGAAGGTCGAGAGCCGCCAGCAGGAGGTCAGCGAGATCTCCCGGTCACTGAAGCTGCTCGCGAAGGAGCTGGAGGTCCCCGTCGTGGCCATCTCGCAGCTCAACCGGGCCTCCGAGCAGCGGGCCGACAAACGGCCCCAGGTCTCCGACCTGCGCGAGTCCGGCAGCCTCGAGCAGGACGCCGACGCGGTCATCCTGCTCTACCGGGAGGACACGGTGGAGAAGGAGTCCGCGCGGGCCGGCGAGGCCGATCTGATCATCGCCAAGCACCGTAACGGCCCCACGGGCACCGTCACGGTCGCCTTCCAGGGCCACTACTCCCGGTTCGTCGACATGGCCAACTGATCCACGCCGTGATCCGGTGGAAGGGCGGCCGCCCGCTGCGGTCGGGTCGACTGGCCCGATCGGACTGGTCGGCGGGCCGACCGGCCTGAAGAGCCGGCCCCGCGGTGACAGACTGGGCGACATGAGCGTTTCCGGTGTTCCCCCGCGCGACTCCGGGGTCGTCGAGGTCGCGCGGTTCGACGTGTTGCCAGGGTCCGAAGAGGAGTTCGCCGCGGCGTACCGAACCGTCCGGCACGAGCTGGTCGCCACGCCCGGGTGCCGCTCCGCCCGGATGACCAGGGGGGTCGAGTCCCCGTCCAGCTTCGTGCTCCTGGTCGACTGGGACAGCCTGGAAGCGCACACCGAGACCTTCCGCGGTTCCGACCGGTTCACCCGGTGGCGGGCGGCGCTCTCCCCGTTCTTCGCGGCCGCGCCGTCGGTGGAGCACGTCGTGGCGATCACAGACCCCGTCGCGCCGGCACCGGCGTCGGCGGACCGGCCGGCCAGCTCCTGAGCCCGCCGGCCGTCGCGCGCCTCCGCCGCCATGATGACCTTCATCGGGTACCTCTTTCTGGCGCCCCTCTCGGCCGCGTTCTTCGGCTTTCTGGTGTGGCTGCTGCCCGCGATCGCGATGCGCGACGTGATCGGCCGAATGCGGATCCGGCCGTTCACGTTCTTCGTGACCGGCTACATCTTCATCGGCCTGATGAGCTTCTACCTGCTGGTCTTCTACGAGGACCATGAGGTCGCCCCGTTCCTCGGAACGGTCGCGTCGCTGGGCCTGGTGTGGGCGGTCCGGCGGTGGTGGCGGTCGCGGCGCGGCTCCCGCACGGTCGCCGGGTTCAACCGGCTGACGGGCCCCCGGCGGCGCTCGGGAGCGCCCGCCAGCGGGCCCGGCATCCCCCACCCGGGCCAGTGGGGCGTCCAGCCGGGGCAGTACGGCGTCCAGCCTGGCCAGTGGGGGGTCCAGCCGGGGCAGTACGGCGTCCAGCCTGGTCCGCACGGCACCCACCCCGGCCAGTGGGGCGTCCAGCCTGGTCCGCACGGCGTCCAGCCCGGTGAGCACCCCGGTCCGTACGGCGGGCCCGGGTATCCGGGCGTGCCTGGGCAGACCACTCCGCCGGGATATCCGGCCCCGCCCGGCCAGGGGGGACATCCCGGCCATCCGGGGGCCGCGGCCACGGGCGGTCCGCCTGGGTCCGTCGGCCAGCCGCCCGCGGATGGTGTCCAGCCGGGGGGTCCTGGCTGGACGCCCGGCCAGGATGGCGAGCACCTGGATACGGCGGGCGCCGGCGAGCCACCCGCGCCGGGCAGGACCGGCCGGATCGCCGGCTATCCGCTCGCGGCGCCGCCGCCGGACTCGCCTTCCGGTCCGCCCGGATACCCGCCGCCGGAGCGCCCGGCACCCGGCGGACCGGCGGCGGCGACACCGGAGGCATCGGGTGGACCTGTGCCGAATCCACCGGCGCCAGGCTCATCAGCGCCAGGCTCGCAGGTGCCCGGTTCGCCGATGTCGGGTGGACCGGTGTCGGGTGGACCGGTGTCGGGTGGACCGGGCGCGGGCCCGCCGGCCTGGAGCGACGAGCCGGACATCGACCCGACCTGGCTGGAGTTCTTTGCCAGCGAGCCCGGCGGCCTGGGCACTGACGGTCCGGGCGCCGGTGGCCCGGGGGGAGGCGCCGGTCCGGCCGGTCCGGCGGGTGCGACCGGGCGAGGTGGTCCGGGCGGTCCGGTGGATTCCCCGGGACCCGTCGATCCCGAGGAGCCGGACGGGCCGACCTCCGGTCCTCCCGGCGACCGGAGGCCCTGACCTCCGAGAGCGTCGCGTGGTCGGTTCTCCGAGTGGTCTGCTCGGGCCGCCAGGTGACGTGGTCGGTTCTCCGGGTGGCGTGGCTGCCGGGTGGCGTGGTCGGGCGGGTGCGGGCGAGGCGTAGCCTGATCGGTGGCGAAGCCTCCGGATCGGAGCGCGCCCGCGTGCCGCCTGTCGACTCGGGAACACCCGCCGACTCGGGAGCATCGACGTCGGAGACACCGATATCGGGAACACCGACGTCCGCTTCGTCGTACCGACGGCTGTTCGCCCGCCCGCGTCCGGCACCCCGACGCACCGCCCGTCTCCAGTGCCCCACAGCCCAGCTCAGAGGTCGAGATGCCCGCTCTGCGTTCCCGCACCACCACCCACGGTCGCAACATGGCCGGTGCCCGCGCCCTGTGGCGGGCGACCGGAATGACCGACGACGACTTCGGTAAGCCGATCGTCGCGATCGCGAACAGCTTCACGCAGTTCGTTCCCGGACACGTCCACCTGCGGGACGTCGGGAAGATCGTCGCGGACGCGGTGGTCGGGTCGGGCGGGGTGGCCAAGGAGTTCAACACGATCGCCGTCGACGACGGGATCGCGATGGGCCACGGCGGCATGCTGTACTCCCTGCCGTCCAGGGAGATCATCGCGGACAGCGTCGAGTACATGGTCAACGCCCACTGCGCCGACGCGCTGGTCTGCATCTCGAACTGCGACAAGATCACTCCGGGGATGCTGATCGCCGCGCTGCGGCTCGACATCCCGACCGTCTTCGTCTCCGGCGGCGCGATGGAGTCCGGTAACGCCGTCGTCACCGGCGGTATCGTGCGCTCACGGCTCGACCTGATCGACGCGATGACCGCGGCGGTCAACCCGAACGTCAGCGACGCCGACCTCGAGACCATCGAGCGGTCCGCCTGCCCGACCTGCGGGTCCTGCTCCGGCATGTTCACGGCCAACTCGATGAACTGCCTGACCGAGGCCCTCGGCCTGGCGTTGCCGGGCAACGGGACGACGCTGGCCACCGCGGCGGCCCGGCGTGGCCTGTTCGTCGAGGCCGGTCGCCTGGTCGTCGACCTGGCCCGCCGGTACTACGAGAAGGACGACGAGGCCGTCCTGCCGCGCTCGATCGCGACCGCGGCGGCCTTCCGTAACGCGTTCGCGGTGGACGTCGCGATGGGCGGCTCGACGAACACCGTCCTGCACCTGCTCGCCGCCGCGGTCGAGGCCGAGGTCGGGGTGACCCTCGACGACATCGACCAGGTCTCCCGCTCGGTGGCCTGCCTGTGCAAGGTGGCGCCCAGCTCGACCGACTACTACATGGAAGACGTCCACCGGGCCGGCGGGATCCCGGCGATCCTCGGTGAGCTCGACCGTGGCGGGCTGGTGGACCCGAACGTGCACAGCGTGCACGCGGCCAGCCTGCGCGAGTTCCTCGACCGCTGGGACGTCCGCGGCACCGACCCGGCTCCGGACGCGGTCGAGCTGTTCCACGCCGCGCCCGGCGGCGTGCGCACCGTCGAGCCGTTCGGCTCGACGAACCGCTGGGACACCCTCGACACCGACGCGAAGAGTGGCTGTATCCGCTCGGTGGAGCACGCCTACTCGGCCGACGGCGGCCTGGCCGTGCTGCGCGGCAACCTGGCCCCCGACGGCGCCGTGGTGAAGACGGCCGGCGTCGACGAGAGCCAGTGGACGTTCCGCGGGCCCGCGCTGGTCGTCGAGAGCCAGGAGGCCGCGGTCGACGCGATCCTGAACAAGGTCGTCAAGGCGGGCGACGTGATCATCGTCCGGTACGAGGGCCCCCGCGGTGGCCCCGGCATGCAGGAGATGCTCTACCCGACGGCGTTCCTCAAGGGCCGCGGCCTCGGGCCGAAGTGCGCGCTGATCACCGATGGCCGCTTCTCCGGTGGCAGCTCGGGCCTGTCGATCGGCCACGTCTCCCCGGAGGCGGCGCACGGTGGCCCGATCGCGCTCGTCCGGGACGGTGATCTCGTCGAGATCGACATCCCGCGGCGGCGGATCGACCTGCTGGTGTCGGACGCCGAGCTCGCCGCGCGGCGGGCCGAGATCGAGGCGAACGGCGGCTACCACCCGGCGAACAGGGAGCGTGTCGTGTCGGCCGCGCTGCGCGCCTACGCGGCCATGGCGACGTCCGCCTCGACCGGTGCCGCCCGTGACGTCCGGCTCATCACGGGATGAGATCTCGCTCGGTAGCTGAATCAATCGCGGTGTGTGTGCGAAGGTGGAGCCTGTTCGCTTGGCGCGACTCCAGGTAGTCGCCTGATCACCTAGTGATTGGGTGGGTGTGGGTGGTCGTGGCCGGGGCCGCGGGGGGCGCGACCGTTCCAGGAGATCCGCCTCGCCATGGCTCGTCACAGACGTTCGGACCGCCACTTCGCTCGCCGCGGCCGCTTCGCTCGCCGCGTCGGCCCAGCTCGTCCTGCCGACAGCGGGATGAGGTTTCCCGTGAATCCTCGCGTCCACCGGCGGTCGCGCTCGCGTTCGCACCCGGCCCGGCTGCTGCTGGCGGTGGTCGCCGTGACAATGGTCGGGCTGGGGACCCTCGGCCTGGTCGCGGGCGTGGACGGCTCCGGGGGGTCCGGATCGGGTGACGGGCCGGCCCGCCTCGGTGCGGCGGAGATCCCTACCGGCCTGGACGGATCATCCGGTCCGCTGGCGGCTTCCGGCACGGCCGGTTTCAGCACCGCTGCGCCAGGAGCCGCCTCGGGCGCCGCCGCCTCGGGTGCTGCCGGGGCGGACGCTGCGTCGGGTGCCGCTGGATCAGGTGGCGCTGCGCCTGGTGCTGCCGGGTCAGCTGTCGCGGGGGCGGGCGTCGGTCGGTCTGCCGCGGAGGGCCCGGGAACGGGGGAAGTG